>SKQM01000064.1 GCA_007119005.1 Thioalkalivibrio sp. | reverse complement strand
CGGGCACTGCGAACGCCGGCTCGCGCCGGCGCCGGCTCGGCTACGGCCACCGCCCGAGCTGCGGGTTCGGCAGCCACGGGCGCGGCAGTGGCAACCCCGGTACCAATCGTGAGTATCAGGTTGTTGCCATCGATCTGGCTTCGATAATCCGAGCTCTGGCTCAGGTTCACGACCACGCGGGTCCTGTCACCTGCCTCGACGGCGGTGACGGACTGCAGCGGCCCGAGGTTGAGGTCGGTCGTGCGGGCTGCGAGGCGGTTGGAAACCCCTGGCAGATCGAGCGCGATACGCGGTGGTGAGTCGATGGCGAAGATACTGGGCGCCGGCGGGGGCTCGGAGAACTGGAGCGCAAGTTGCGTCTGGCCTCCCCCGAGGTTCACGGCACGGATGTCCTGAAGTTCCTGCGCGGACAGGGGAGCGACGGCAAGGAGCGCGAGGCTTGCCAGCCAGACCAGCAGCGCCGATGTCCCGCCCCACCGCACGCCACCCGCCTGGCGCCGCGTGTCGGGATTCATGTCACGTTCCACGTTCATGGCTGTTTCCCCCTGAAAATTTCATTCCGACAACGCGATGGAGTTCTCGCGCTCCATGTACCCACCGAAAGCGTCCGGGATCACCTCCACCAGGCGAACCGTCTGTGCGGTGATCTCGATGATCCGTCCGAAATTCTGCCCCATGTAGTTGCCCGCCGTCACCGACTGTATCGTGCGGTCCGGCGTTCGCACCAGAGCATAGCGTACACCTTCCTGCTCCATCGAGCCGACCATGCGCAGCGAATCGAGCGGATAACTCTCCAGCGGCTCACGCGGGCGGTCGAAGTCGATGTCCACGTCGCCGGGGATGCCGACGGGTTCGGCGGGAAGCGGGCGCGCGATCACGGTGGAATCGAACGGCGAACGTTCGTGGCCGGGATACAGATAGGGTTCGTGGGGATCCACGGTCGGCATCGGCTCGATGTCGCCACCGGGCCGTGCCTTGACCTCCTGGATGTACTGTTGCAGGTCAGCGGTGTCGCGTTGGCACCCGGAAAGGGCGAGCATCACCGCAGCCGCCATGACAATGAGCCACGGAAGAGAAATGCTGTTGGTGCCCATCAGCCTTCCTCCAGATAGCGGTAGGTCCGGGCCACCGCGTCCATCAACAGATCCCGATCCGATTGGTCGGGCCGAATGAAGACATTGTGCATGGTGACGATGCGGGGCATAGCCGAAACGCCGCTGACGAATTCCGCGAACTGCTCATAATTGCCGCGCAACCTGAGCTGGATCGGGACGTCGGCGTAGAAGGTCCGGTTGACCTCGGCCATGGGCTGGAACAATTCGATTTCGAGACCCACCGTGAGCGCGGTCTGCGAGATGTCCACCAGCAGGCTCGGAATCTCGGCGGTGCTGGGCAGCAACTGCAGCAACGACGCGAACATGCGCTCGATCTCTTCGAGCTGTGCCTCGTAGGCCGGCAGGTTGGCCGCCCGCCGCTGCTTGTCCTCGAACTCGGCGCGCAGCTGCACCTCCCTGCTCTCACCCCGGCCCAGTTCCTCCACCTGGTCCTTGATCAGGAACCAGTAGCCGGCACCGACCAGCGCCGCGATAATCAGCACGATCAGGCCGCCCCTGACGATCCCGGGTGCCTCGCCGATGTTGCGGAAATCGACCTCGTTGATCGCTCTCAGATCCATTACGAAGCCTCCCCGTCGGTTTCCTCGTTCGCCGTCGGCCGCGTCTGCGTCGCCTCGAGCCGGAAATCACGCACCTGCAACGGCCCCTCCTGCCGGGTCTCGATGATCTGCAGCGTGGAATCCTTCAGCCACGGTGACGAATCGACCCGACGCATCAGGGCCGAGATGCGCGCGTTGGACTCCGCGCGACCGACCAGACGGATGCGCTCGCCCTCCTGCCGCAGTTCCCGGAAGTACGTACCTTCCGGAAGAGTGCGAACCAACTGGTCGAACAGGTGCACCGCCTCGGGCCGGCTGGCCTGCAGTGTCTGGATTACCTCGATCCGGTCGATCACCGCCTGCCGCTGACGGTCCAGCTCCTGAATCCGCGCGATCTGGCGGTCCAGCACCCGGATCTCGGCCTGGAGCGTCTGATTGCGCGACTGCTGGTGCTCGATCAACATGTTCATGTAGGTGTATCCGGCGAAGACCAGCCCCACTCCGACCAGCGCCGCGACCGCGGCCATCGAGTAAAACTTCTTGCGCCGTTCGGCCCGGCGCCGTTCCCGCCAGGGTAACAGGTTGATGTAGATCATCCCACGAACCCCCGCATCGCCAGCCCGCAGGCCGTCAGTGTGGCCGGCGCGTCATTGAGGAAGCGCTGCCGGTTCACCCGGCGGGCGACGGGCATGCCCCGAAACGGGTCGGCGATGGCCACCGGGGTCCCGGTGACCTCCTCGAGCTGCTCATCGATGCCCGAGATGGCCGCACAGCCGCCCCCGAGGAAGATCTGATCGATGGTGTCCTGGGGCCGGGTCACGTAGAAATACTGCAGTAACCGCTGCACCTGGTCCATCATGCTCTGCTTGAAGGGTTCCAGCACCGACACGGCGTAGTCGGGCGGCAGTTCGCCGTGGATCTTCGCGTTGCCGGCCTGCTGCATGTCCATGTTGTAGCGGCGCATGATCTCTTCGGTGAGGAGCCGGCCGCCGAAATCCTGCTCCCGCGTGTAGATGACGCCCTGTTCCTGGCTCATCACATAGACGCTGGTGACCTGCGCACCGACATCGACCACCGCGACGATCGGCTTCTGGTCACGATCGGGCAACTGGTCCAGCAGCAGTCCGGTCGCGTGCTCGACCGCATAGGCCTCGACATCGACGATTTCGGCGGACAGCTTCGCCGCCTCCGCGATCGCGATGCGCGACTCGACGTGCTCCTTGCGCGATGCCACCACGAGAACATCCAGCAGTTCCGGGTTCGCGGCGTTCTTGCCCAGAACCTGGAAATCGACGCTGACGTCCTCGATGTTGTACGGAATGTACTGGTCGGCCTCGACGATGACCTGACCCTCGAGCTCCGCCTCGTTCAGCTTGCTGGAGAGCCGGAGCGTGCGGGTGATGATGGTGGAAGACGGAACCGCCATCGCACAGTGCTTGAGCCGGGTTCCGGAACGTTTGACCGCCCGCTCCAGCGCCGCACCGATGGCCCCGGCATCTCGGCACTCCTTGTCCACCACCGCTCCCTCAGGAAGCGGCTCCACCGCGAAGGCTTCAACCTTGTAGCCGCTGCCACTGCGGCCCAGTTCCAATACCTTGATCGCGGCAGCACTGAAATCGACCCCGAGCAAAGCGTGGCGCTTTTTCCCCAGTCCTAGCACACTGCCCCCCTGATGTTCGCGTGCTACAGGGCTTATACTATACCCACACCCTGTGATTTACACGCATTTACGGTCTGATGATAGTCCGCGTGAACAGGTCGTCGCAAGCGACTTTCCCGTCGAACCAATTTCCCACCCAAGCCAAATCCTGAAACCATGCCGCTGCTCGTCCGTGTAATCCTCGCCCTTCTGTCTCTCGCCGTGGGCGCCGGCATGGCCGCGGTGGCGCTATTCCTCGGTCTATATCTCTACTACGCACCCGGGCTGCCAGCCGTCGATTCGCTGCGCGAGGTCCGGCTGCAGACCCCAATGCAGGTATACACCGCCGACGGGCGCCTGCTAGGCGAATTCGCCGAACAGCGCCGCGAACCCGTGCCCGTTTCCGAAATGCCGGAACGGTTGCTGCAGGCCTTCATCGCGGCCGAAGACGAGCGCTTCTACCAGCACCGTGGCGTCGACCCGTTGGGCCTGCTGCGCGCCGGCATTCACGTTTTCAGCACCGGTGAACGCACCCAGGGCGGCAGCACGATCACCATGCAGCTCGCGAGAAACTTCTTCCTGACCCGCGACCGCACCTACGAACGCAAGATCCGGGAGATCTTCCTCGCGCTGCAGATCGAACGCGAGCTGACCAAGGACCAGATTCTCGAACTCTATCTGAACAAGATCTTCCTCGGACAGCGCGCGTACGGAGTTTCTGCAGCCGCCAGAGTCTATTTCGACCGCAACCTGGAAGAACTTGAGCTCGACCAGATCGCGATTCTCGCCGCCCTGCCAAAAGCGCCGTCGACGACGAACCCGGTCACCAGCCCGGAGCGGGCCCAGAACCGGCGCAATTACGTCCTGCGGCGGATGCTGGAACTGGGCCTGATCACGCCCGAGGAACACGCCGATGCGGTCGCGCGCCCGATACTTTCCCAGCGGCACGCGGCGACCACGGAAGTCGATGCTCACTGGGTGGCGGAAACCGCACGCCAGGTGGCGGTGAATCTCTGGGGTGAAGATGCCTATGTGCGCGGGCTGCGCATCTACACCACCATCGACAGCGGTGCGCAGGAGGCGGCCAACGCGGCGTTGCGCGACGGCCTGATCGAATACGACCAGCGCCACGGGTACCGGGGACCCGAACTGCGGCTCGAAGAACCCGTGGTCGGCGATGCCGACGCCCGCCGGCAGATCCTCGTCGGGATCGGCGCCAGCGGCCGCTTGCTGTTTCCGGCGGTGGTGCTGGAGGCGGATCAGGACAGCCTGCTCGTGGACGCGGGGCGCGTCGGCGAACACCGGCTCTCCAGCGAGGCGCTCGCGTGGGCGAGACCGGCCCAAACGCCGGTATCCGGCTGGCTCCGGAGGGGGGACGTGGTACGGATCCAGCCCACCGCCCAGGGTGACTGGCGCCTGAGCCAGACGCCCGAGGTGACCGGCGCGGTGGTCGCGCAAGCGCCGGAAGACGGGGCGATCCTTGCGCTCTCCGGCGGCTTCGACTTCTTCCAGAACCGGTTCAACCGCGTGCTGCAGGCCGAGCGGCAACCCGGTTCCGCGTTCAAGCCGCTGATCTATGCACTGGCGCTGCAGGACGGCATGACGCCGGCAAGCACGGTGATGGATGCGCCACTGGTGTTCAGCGACCCTGCGCTGGGCGCGGAATGGCGCCCCGAGAACTACTCGCGAAGCTTCCGCGGCGCCACGACGATGCGCGAGGCGCTGGCCAATTCGCGCAACCTCGCGTCGATCCGCCTGTTGAACACGGTCGGCGTGAACCAGACGCACGACGAGCTGGCCCGCTTCGGACTGAGCCTCGCACGACACCCGCGCAACCTGTCGATGGCGCTGGGCACCGGTACCATCACGCCGGTGGAAATGAACAACGCCTACATCCCGTTCGCGAACGGCGGCCTTCTGACCACGCCATGGCTGATTGCGCGCATCGAGGAGGTGGACGGCACGCTGCTGTACCAGGCCCCAACGCCGCGCGCCTGTCCGGATCCCTGCGAGAGTCCCGCCGGCCAGCAACTCGAACTCTTCGCCGCGCACGGGCCGCTGCAGTTCGCCGATCCGGTGCCCACGCTGGAGCCCGGAGTCGCCTGGCAGATGAGCCAGATGCTGGGCGGAGTGATCCGCTCGGGCACGGGGCGCCGCGCGCTCGACCTCGGCCGGCAGGACCTTGGCGGCAAGACCGGCACCACCAACTCCTACCGCGACGCCTGGTTCGTGGGCTTCAACGCGGAGCTCGCGGCCACCGCCTGGATCGGCTTCGACGACAACCGCGAACTGGGCTCACGCGAGACCGGCGCCCGCGCGGCGCTGCCGATCTGGATGGGATTCATGCAGCGCGCACTGGCCGGCAGGCCCGAGGCCCCGATCGAACGCCCCGACGACCTCGTCGAGGTGGCCCTGCTCCCGGAGACCGGGGAACGCACCACCGACGACGACCCCCGTGGCCGGCGCGAATGGCTGCTCCCGGAGCAGATCCCCGAGCGGAGTGCACGCATCCCGTCCGGCACCGAGGAGACTGGCACCCGGGAGGAAACGGGCCGGCGCATCGACTCCCAGCCCGAGTTCATCTTCTGATCTGACCTTGGCCATGCCCGAATCCAGAGCCCGTCAACGCCTCGCCGAGGAGGCCGCACGCATCATCCTGGAAGAGGGTGTGCGCGATTACGGCCTGGCCAAGCGCAAGGCGGCGGTCCACCTGGGAATGACCGGGCGGAGCGAAATGCCCGCGAATACCGAGGTCGAGAACGCTGTGCTGGAACGCAACCGGCTGTTCGCGGACGCGGACAGCCGGCGTGAATACCGGGACCGCCTGCGCGCCGCCGCCGTGGTGATGGAGCGTCTGTCCATGCTGGAACCGCGCCTCGTCGGCCCGCTGCTCCTCGGCATCCTGGAACCGCAGCCCGTGATCAACCTGCACGGTTTTGCGGAAACCGTGGAAGAGGTGATTTTCCTGCTCGGGGACATGGGCATTCAGTGCCGCAGCGGGGAGCGCCACTACCGGGGTGGCAGCGGGATGCGTGTGCCCTTCCTGAGCTTTCGCGGACCGGACGGACTCGACATCGAACTCACCGTGTTCCCGGCGAACGGCATCCGGCAGGCGCCCCCGTCACCCATCGACGGTCGTCCCATGCGTCGGCTCGGACTGGTGGCCGTACAGGAACTCATCGCGGAAGTCGAAGCCGGCCTGCAACACGCCGACTGACTATCATGCTCCCGCGTCAACCCTGACGATAAAAACCCCTCCCCCGCTCGCAGCGCAGGGCAGGGTTGGGGAGGGCGCGCGGCTCAGCCAGCCCGGTAGCTTTGCACCGTCTCGACCAGAGTCGCGACCCGTTCCGGCTCGATGCCGGGATGGATCCCGTGACCGAGATTGAAGACGTGGCCGGTCGCATGCGGAAAGCCATCGAGCACCCGCCGTGCCTCCGCCCGCACCACGTCGTCACCGGCGTAGAGTACCGACGGATCCAGGTTGCCCTGCAGCGCAACGCGGTCACCGACCCGTTGCGCCGCTTCCGCGATCTCGATGGTCCAGTCGAGGCCCAGCGCATCGGCACCGGCATCCGCCTGCCACTCGAGCCAGGCACCGCCGCCCTTGGTGAACAGGATCACGGGTACCCGGCGGCCCTCGTGTTCGCGGGGCAGCTCGGCGATGATGCGCTGCATGTAGGCCAGCGAGAATTCGCGGTAATGACGGGGCGTCAGCGAACCGCCCCAGGTGTCGAAGATCATCACCGCCTGCGCCCCCGCCCGAACCTGGGCCTGCAGGTATACCGACACCGCCGCCGACACCTTCTGCAGCAGCGCATGCATCGCCTGCGGATCGCCGTAGAGCACCCGCTTGGTTTCGGCGAAGTCCCGCGAGCCCGCGCCCTCGATCATGTAGGTGGCCAGCGTCCACGGACTGCCGGCGAAGCCGATCAGCGGCACGGAACCGTTCAGTTCACGCCGGATCAGCCGCACTGCGTCCATCACGTAGCGCAGTTCCTGCTCGGGGTCCGGAATGGGCAGGCGTTCGATGTCGGCCAGAGAACGCACCGGGTCGCGGAAGCGCGGCCCCTCTCCAGCTTCGAAAAAGAGGCCGAGCCCCATCGCGTCCGGCACCGTCAGGATGTCCGAGAACAGGATCGCCGCGTCGAGCGGAAACCGGGCCAGCGGCTGCATCGTCACCTCGCAGGCAAGCTCCGGATTCTGGCACAGATCGAGGAAGCTCCCGGCCCGGGCCCGCGTCGCACGGTACTCCGGCAGGTAACGGCCGGCCTGGCGCATGATCCAGATCGGCGTGCGGTCCACGGGTTCGCGCAGCAGCGCACGCAGGAATCGGTCGTTGGCGAGCTCAGTCATCGTTCCTCTTCCGTTGATGGCCGCCTCGCGGGATTGCGGGGCAACACCCGGGTCAACCGCCGGCCGTTGCCTGCAGGCGCGCGCGCACCTGCCGGCTGACGTCGCCCATGTCGGCGCGTCCCAGCAGGCGGGGCTTCAGGATGGCCATCACCCGCCCCATGTCCGCGGGTCCGGCCGCACCGGTTTCCGCGATGGCCTGCTCGAGCATGGCCGTCACGGCATCGGGCGCCAGTGGTTCGGGCAGGAATTCGCGGATCACCGCGACCTCGGCCTCTTCCCGGGCCGCGAGGTCTTCGCGCTGCCCACGCCGGTACTGTTCGATGGAGTCGCGCCGCTGCTTCAGCATCCGGTTCAGGATCACCAGGATCGCCGCGTCGTCCGGCTCGCGGCGCTCGTCGACCTCGAACTGCTTGATCTCCGACTGCACCAACCGCAGCGCACCGAGGCGCTCGCGGTCACGCGCGCGCATCGCGTCCTTCACCGCCTCGGCGATGCGGTTCTTCAGGGACATGGAAATGGCCCGCAGGGCTGGTGGTCAATACATCCGCACGCGGCGGGTGATGTCACGGGAATTCCGCTTGAGTTGACGCTTCACGGCCGCCGCTGCCTTGCGCTT
>SKQM01000137.1 GCA_007119005.1 Thioalkalivibrio sp. | reverse complement strand
TGGAGGAGCCGACCTCCAGGTTGATGTTCGGGGCCGGGATGCCCAGGTCCGCGAAGAAACTTTCGTTCATCGCCGGGTCGTAGTGCTGGCCGGTGTGGACGAGCACGGCCTCCAGGCCCGAGTCGGGCGCGCGCAGGGCGGCCATGATGGGCGCGATCTTCATGAAGTTGGGGCGAGCGCCGACGACGCAGAGGATCTTGGGCGGGGAGGATCGGGGCATGGAACGGTCCTTTGATGGGGCCAGAGGATGGTACCTGCGGGCAGCGCGAGGTGGAAGGGCGCGCCTAAGGCGGCCTTGTAGGAGCGGCCTCCGGCCGCGATGGGGCCGGTCCGGCGGTTGGGATCGCGGCTGGAAGCCGCTCCTACGCGGAGGGGCGGTGGGCGGGAGTGTTCGGTTTGATCTAAGCTCTCTTGTGCTTTGGGTGGGGAGAGGACTGATGCGGCGGGGGATGTGTGGGTGTGTGGGTCGGGCGAGGATGGTTTGGCTACCGGGGTTGGTTCTGGCCGCATTGGCGGTCTGGGCCGGTGCTGCGCAGGCGGGCAGCCTGCCGACGACGATCGAGCGGGTGAAGCCTTCGGTGGTAGGTGTTGGAACCTTTCAGGAGACGCGACAGCCCCGGATGCAGCTGCGTGGAACGGGGTTCGTGGTCGGGGATGGAAGGCATGTGATCACCAATGATCACGTGCTGCCTGATCTGCTCGACGCCGAACGGCGCGAGTTCCTCGCGGTGTTCGTGCCCAGCGGCGGACCCCAGGCCCAGGTACGGAGGGCTCAGGCGGTGGCGAAGGATCCGGCGCGCGACCTGGTGCTGCTGCGGATCGACGGCGATCCGATGCCGGCGCTGCGGCTGGGCAATTCCGCGGCCGTCCGCGAGGGCCAGGCCATTGCCTTCACCGGATTTCCGATCGGCGCGGCGCTGGGGCTGTTCGCGGCCACGCATCGGGGTACGGTCGCCGCCGTGGCGCCGGTGACGATGCCGGCGCGTTCGGCCCGGGAACTGAACCCAGCGATGATCCGGCGCATGCGCGATCCGTATACCATCTTTCAATTGGATGCCACCGCTTATCCCGGCAACAGTGGTAGCCCGATGTTCGATCCGGCCACGGGACAGGTGCTGGGCGTGATCAACATGGTCTTCGTGAAGGAGGGCCGCGAGAGCGCTTTGGAGCGGCCGAGCGGTATCAGCTATGCGATTCCGATCGATTTTGCGCGAGAGTTATTGCAGCGGCAGGGGCTGCAGCCTTGACCGGCGGTGAGAGACTTGCTCAGCATCCATTGTGACTGGAATTGTCAGCCCGCTTTACACTGTGGGGCGTGAGGGGGCTTGGCCGTTTCAGTTTTTTTCTTGCGATCAATGCGTTGTGGACTTTGGCTTGCTGTTTGCTTAACCTTTGAGTGAAATCCGAGCAAGCTGTGCACATCTGACTCATTTACAAGGAATCCTTCATGCGAACGGATGAGTTGGCCGAGGAACTCGCGGATTTCTGGTTTTCCGCCGTGGCGGCGACCCACTGGGAAGGGCGTCTCCAGCTCCTCAATGAGATTCACGCACAACTCCGCGCGGATATGGAAACCCAGTCGGAATATGACGTCCTCTCGCCGCGCTTCGTCGCTGCCCTGATCGATCGGTTGGGTGTGCCTCCCGTCGAAAACGATGCCCAGGCACAGATCTACGCCTCCTCCGCAAACGAACGTCACGCAGACGCCGCCAAGGCCTGGATCCGTCGTGCCGATGCGGTTGCCGCGGAGTTGGCGGCGGGTTTCGTGCGCGAGGATCGTCGGCGGTTTGCCCGTCGTATGGTGGATGCCTTCAGCGAAATTTGGGTTCAGGGGCGACCAGGCCCGTGCCGGCTGGTGGATATTTCGGCGGGCGGGGCACGGGTGGTGGTGAGGGAACCGGCGCCAAGCCCCGGCACCCAGGTCCGGCTGGCGGTCCCGGATCTCGGGGTCAAGGATGCGCTGGTGGTGTTCAGGAACAGCGTTGGGATCGGTGTCCGCTTCCTCGACGAACCGGCCGCCGCCTGAATCCGCATCGTGCTCCCCGCTTCGCTGGGCCGGGCGGACGCGCGGGCTTATCGCAGCCCGTACTTGTCCAGCAGGTTGTAGAGCGTGGGGCGGGTGACGCCGAGCAGGTCAGCGGCGTGGGCGATGTTGCCGTTGCAGTGCCCCATGGCCTTGATTACCGCCTCCTGTTCCGCCGCATCTCGTACCTCGCGAAGAGGCAGCAGGGCGTCTGCCTCGGGTGGAGCGTCCATGTCCAGGTCCTCCGGGGTGATGCGCGGCCCGTCGGCCATGATCACCGCGCGTCTGATTACGTTCTCCATCTCGCGTACATTGCCGGGCCAGCCGTAGGCCTCGATCGCCCGGATGGCATCATTGGTGAAGCCGAGGCGGGCCTTGCGCTGGTCCTGGCCAAAACGCTCTAGCAATGCATGGGCCAGCAGGCTGCGGTCGCCTTGGCGCTCGCGTAGCGGCGGGATGTTCACCGAAATCTCGCTGATGCGGTAGTAGAGATCCTCGCGGAAGTCTCCCGCCTTGATCAACGTGCCGAGGTCCTTGTTGGTCGCCCCGAGGACGCGGATGTCCACTGGGATCTCCGCGCGTCCGCCGAGGCGTTCCACGGTGCGTTCCTGCAGGAAACGCAGCAGTTTGGCCTGCAGGCTCATCGGCAGGTCGCCGATCTCGTCCAGGAAAAGGGTGCCCTTGTGGGCATGTTCGATCTTGCCGATGGTCTGCCGGGTGGCGCCGGTGAAAGCGCCCTTCTCGTAGCCGAACAATTCGCTCTCGAGCAGGTTCTCGGGGATGGCCGCGCAGTTGATCGCGACGAAACGCTCTTTGGCCCGCGGGCTGAGCTGGTGCAGCGCGCGGGCCAGCACCTCCTTGCCGGTGCCGCTGTCGCCGAGGAGCAGGACGGTGGCATCGGAGGGCGCGACGCGCTCGACCATGCGGCAGACCTTGAGCATGCCGGGGTCCGCGGTGATCAGCCCCCGCAGCGGCGACTCGGCCTTGCGGGCGAGCTGGCGGTTCTCCTCCTCCAGTTCGTGCAGTCGGGCCGCGCGGTCCACGATCAGGCGCAGGGTGTCGGCGTCGACGGGCTTGACGTAGAAGTCGTAGGCGCCCTGTGCGACGGCCCTCAGGGCATTCTCGCGATCGTCGTTGCCGGTCACGACGATGACCTTGGTGTTCGGGGCTGCGGCGAGGAGTTCCTCGAGCAGTGCAAGGCCTTCGGTCGCGTTGGCGGGATCGGGAGGCAGGCCCAGATCCAGCGTCACCAGCTGCGGTTCGTGGCGTCGCACCTGCGCCATGGCGCTGGGGCGATCCTTGGCCTGCAGGATCTCATAGCCCTCGAAGCACCAGCGCAGCTGGCTTTGCAGGCCAGCGTCGTCCTCGACGATCAAAAGCTTCATGGAATCCGCGGAATTACTCATTCTTCATGACCTGTCTTCAGGATTCACCGGGTGCGGCCGTGCGCCGCAGATGCTTCGGTAGCCGGAGGGTGAAGAGAGTACCCTTGCCGACCTCGCTGTGAACATCGATGCGTCCGCCCATGCGCACGACCTGGTCGCGCGTCTCGTACAGGCCGATACCCATGCCCGCGTTGCCCTTGGTGGTCTGAAAGGGCCGGAACAGGCGCCGGCGCAGGAATTCCTCGTCGATGCCGGAGCCATTGTCCTGCACCAGAATAATGGCCCAGGACCCTTCAGTGTAGAGGGTAACGCGCACCTCGCCGTCGTCGGCCGTGGCCTCCTGGGCATTGCGCACCAGGTGCAGCAACACGTTCCGCAGGCTCTCGCGGTCGCCGTTCACTTCCGCTGGCTCGCGGATCTCGAGATCGGGTGCGGGGTGCACGCTCCGGCTGGTGGCGATTACGTCCTGCAGTAGCTGAGGCAGCGCGATCACCTGGTGCGGCGCCTCCGCGCGTGGCTGCACATTGCGCAGTTGCGCCTGCGTACGCTCCAGTCGATCGCGGGCGTTGGCGACGGTCTTGAATGCATCATTGATGAACTCCGGGTTGTCACGGTGGCGTTCGGCATTGGAACAGATCAGCGAGAGCTGTGCCGTGACGTTCTTAAGGTCGTGAACGAGAAAGGCGGTGAGGCGATGGAAGGTTTCGAACTGGCGGGCCTCGAGCAGGGCTTCGCCGGTATGGACCAGCGCCACGTATACGGCCAGCTGGCGGCCTGCGGTCTTCAGCAGGTCGCGCTCCTCCCAGTCGATCCGGTGCGGGGCTCGAGGGTGCGCGAGTACGACGAAGCCTTCGAGGCCATCCGCCTTCAGAAGCGGGATCACGGCCCAATGCCGCGGGTTCTGCAGCAGCCATTCCGGCAAAGCCAGCCTCTGGTACACGGCGGGTGCACGGCGGTATTCCTCGAGATCGATCACCCAGCCCGTGCGCTCCAGGAAGTCGATCAGGGGACTTTCGGCTGCCTCCGGTGGATAGTTCGGCTCCCCCAGGTTCAGGACGCCGTCCAGGGCGTAGGTGCCGTCGTTGCTGCGCACCCAGAGTAGTCCCCCGGGGCTCTCGACCAGTTCGCTGACGGCTAGGATTGCACGCTGGGCGAAGGGCATGGCCTTGTCCTCGGACGACAGCGTGCCGGTGAACCGCAACCATTCTTGACGGTAGTCGTATTTGTACTTGAAGAAGTGCTTGGACAGGAACACCCGAAGCCGCGCGCGAAAGGCGCCTGAGAATAGTACCAGGGCCAGGATCAGTCCGGCGCCAAACAGGAAGGTCGCCTGCAGCAGGGTACCGAGTTCGCCGCCGAACTCACGCAGGTAGTATCCCGCTCCGCCCACGGCGACAAGGTAGAGCCCGGCGCCGGTGAGTGAGGCGGTGTGAAACAGCAGGTGGCGCGAGACCACGGGCACTTGCTGATGACGCAGGCGGCGCCTGACCGAGATCGCGATCAGTGGAACCACCAGGGCGCTCACGAAGCCACGCGCCTGCCAGGTGGGGCTGTCCAGGGCTTGGAACAGCACTAGATCCGCGAACAGGAACAGGTCGAATGCGAACATCGCGCCCAGGCCGAGGGCCAGGAACTTGATCTCCCAGCGGCGTTGCGGCGGCGTGTTCCGATAGGTCTGTTCGACCAGTACGAGGCCGGCGATGGTCATCGCCAGCAGCGACAGTCCGTGGGCATGCTCCGCTCCGGGCAGGGCCGGCACGATTAAGGGCATCAGCAGCACCGCCACGAAGACGGTTGTCAGCGCGATCCATATGCGCAGCGAGCGGGTGTAACCGCCGGCGCCCTGGTTGCCCATCGCAAGCACGGAGAGCAGCACGGCAAACCATCCGGCGTTGCGCGCCACCTCCGGAACACCCGCGTAGATGGCTGTGCTCTGGACGAACTCCCATGACAGCAACGTCAGGTACAGCGCCCATCCCAGCGACAGTAGGGAGGCCCCCAAGACCCAGAGGATGCCTGGCCTGTCGCGCCAGCGGATGACCGTCAGGGCGGCCAGGATCAGGAAGGCAAGGGCCGCGGTAAGGTAGCTGAGCGTCGCGAGGGTCATGGACTGGAAACGGCTGCTAACGCGCGCCGCGGCCGAACAGGACCACCTTGACGGTTTCCAGCAGGATGACCAGGTCCAGGAACAGGGTGTGGTTCTTCAGGTAGTAGAGATCGTACTGGAGTTTCTGTTTTGCATCCTCCACCGAAGCTCCGTACGGGTAGCGGACCTGAGCCCAGCCAGTGATCCCCGGGCGTATGCTGTGCCGCGCCAGAAAATAGGGAATCTGCTCGCTGAGTTGGTCGACGAATACGGGGCGTTCCGGACGTGGCCCCACGAAGGACATCTCACCCTTGAAGACGTTGAACACCTGCGGTAGCTCGTCGATGCGCAGCTTGCGGATCACCCGGCCGACACGGGTGATGCGGGCGTCATTTCCCGTCGCCCACCGCGCCTGACCGTCCTGCTCTGCGTCGGCCCGCATGCTGCGGAACTTGCAGATTTCGAAAGGCCGGTTGGCTCGCCCGACCCGGGTCTGCCAGTACAGAATGGGGCCCGGTCCTTCGAGGCGGATGGCGATCGCGGTGACCAACATGACGGGCAAAGTAATGATGAGCAGCAATGCGCTGGCCGCGAGATCGAAGCTTCGTTTTACCACTTTGCCGAACCAACTTTGCCGAAAACCGGTGCCGAAAACCAGCCAGCTGGTATTCAGCGAATCGAGCTGGAGTTGCTGCTGCTCGCGCTCGAAGAAGGATGCGATGTCGGTGACCGTGATGCCCTGAAGCTTGCACTCCAGCAGTTGTTTTATCGGGAGGCTGCCGCGACGGTCACGCACCGCGACAACGATTTCCTGGACATTCATCTCTCGGGCGATGTCCAGCAGGCTCTCGCCGGGTTGCAACGCCCGAAGCTGGTGCAGAGGTACGTCGATGGATGTCTCATCCGGCAGCGAGATGTAGGACAGCACCTCGTGCGGAGTTTGCTGCCCTTGGGCCGTACCGACGGCCAATGCGCGTGTCCCTGATCCAAGGACGATGACGCGTGGCTTGAAGACGTCGAGGTGCCTGATGCTTCGATACAGTTCGCGTTCGGCCAGTAGCGCGAGCACCGCGAATCCTGCACCCAGCGCGAGGGTGCGGGTCTCCAGAAGCGGCGTCTGAAACACGAAGAGGTTGAAGAGCTTGATGATGACGGCTCCGAGCAGTACCCCGAAGACCAGGCGCAGTACCCGCGTGAGCCCGCCAATGCCAACCAGCGCCTGTTGGTGCCGCTCGTACAGGCCCATGATCGACAGGCCTACGACCACGGTCATGGCGGCAGCCAAAGCCTCGAGATGAGGAAGGCCGCCGGGTTGAGGTATTCCACCGGTCGCGACAATAGCCAAACTCAGGCAGCCATAGACGAGCAGGACCTCGATACCGGCAAGGAGGAGCGTTGCCCGGGAGATGTGGTGCCCAAATATCCGCAAGGATGTCGACCCTGTGCTGAGGTTCCATTAAGGCGGGCGCCACGCTGTCGCGATATGACGGGCGCCGAGCCCTCGTCCTGCGCACGCGCGCCAGAAGGGCTCAATATCGTGCCAGAAGGGCTCAATATAGCGTTCGAGGCCGCTTGAATACTACAACGAGGTAGCCGCTGTTTACGGGAATCGTTCTCGTTTTTCCGGGCGGCGGTCTTGAGGCCGCGGTTTCCAGTACCATCTTGTCCCGACAGTGTTGTGTCGGTCTCGAGGTCTTTGTGATGTCGTTTCTGCAGGATGTGGCTCAATGGCTGCTGCTCCCTCCGAGCGGACCGCTGCTGCTTGCCATCGTGGGGCTGCTGCTGCTGCGGTTCCTGTTGGGGCGGGTCCTGTTGGTGATCGGGCTTCTGCTGCTCTACCTCTTTTCCCTGCCGGTGGTGAGCCACGGGTTGATGGGCATGCTGCAGAAGGATTACTGGCCACCCGGGGATATGGTCCGCTTCAACCATGCCGAGGCGATCGTGGTGCTGGGCGCCGGTTATCGCAGTGGGGCCGTCGAGTATTCGGGGGAAACGGTGAACGCACTGGCGCTGGTGCGTCTGCGCTACGCGGCGCATCTGCACCGCCAGACCGGATTGCCGGTGCTCGCGACGGGTGGTGGCCCCGAAGACCGAGTGCCGGAGGTACAGTGGATGGCCGAGGTCCTCGAGGAATACGGAGTGACACCGATCCTGAAGGAGGATCAGGCCCGCGATACCTGGGGAAACGCCCATTACAGCGCCGAACTGCTGGATGAGCTTGGGATTCGCCGTGTGGCCCTGGTGACCCATGCCCACCACATGCCGCGCGCGGTCTGGTCGTTCCGGCAGGCAGGCGTGGACGTGATCCCGGCTCCGACCGGCGCGTTCGTGCCCGAGGATACCGCTTTCACGCCAAGCTCCCTCCGCCCCCAGGCCCGCGCCCTGTACGCAAGCTGGCTCGCCATGCACGAATACCTAGGCCTCGCCTGGTACCGCCTCCGCCCCCAACCCCTGAACCCTGGGGTCGGACCAAGCTAACCAATTGAATTATTGGATTACTGTTATCAATTTGGGCGGCTGAATCGAGCTTAAAGGCCCATTTTCGGGTCGAAAAAGATCCCTTTAAGGGATGTCGGGGCATGTGATCCTGGGACGGGTCCGCTGGCACTTGCGCGAACCGCGATGGCAGGGATTCGTGGGGCCGTCAGGAAACGGTCGGCGCATGGTGGCGGCACTCTTGTTTCTCCGAGGTGAGTCGCGGTACATAACGGCGTTTTTGGAAGTTCCATGCATAAGGGGGTGAGTCGTGAAGGTATTGGTGACCGGTGGCGCAGGGTACATTGGCAGTCACG
>SKQM01000237.1 GCA_007119005.1 Thioalkalivibrio sp. | reverse complement strand
CGCTCCTCGGGCGTCAGCTCGACCGTCAACGTTCTTCCCGCGGCGATCTGCACGTCGGCCATCGCTGCGTCTTCGCCGATCTGCGGCAAGGGTCCCTGCACATTTCCGAAGTTGCCGCGCCAGGAGCCGGCGATAGCCTTGAAGGTCGCGCCGTCATCGCTCGCTGTCACCATCTCCCGGGCATGAACGTCGCGATAGCGCGGCATATCCATCTTGCGCCGGGCGGGAAGGTTCACCCAGAGCTGGAAGCCGTGCAGGCCGTCCGAGTCCCGCAGCGGCATCTCGGAGTGGATCACCCCGCGGCCGGCGCTCATCCACTGCGCCTCGCCGGCATGCACCTCGCCGCGGTTGCCCATCGAATCCTCGTGGGTGAGGCCGCCGTGGATCAGGTAGGTCAGGGTCTCGAAGCCGCGGTGAGGGTGCGGCGGAAACCCGCCGATGTAATCCTCGCGCGCGCTGGCCTTCAGCTCGTCGAGCATCAGGAAGGGGTCCAGCCGGCCGCTGAAGTCGTGGATGCGACGGATCTTGACCCCGGCACCGTCCTGGGTGGGCTGTGCGGCTCGAATCGAGTCGGGTTTCGTCGTGGTCATCGGATTCTCCTTCGTTGTTTCAGTCAGGATAAAGACTGTTAAAACGAAAGAAAATCGCAAATATTCGCGTTAAGCATTCGAAAAAAACGAACGCTGGAGCGGCCACGCGTGGCGGCGGCTTATTGTGGGAGCGGCCTCTGGCCGCGATGGGCCGGACCGCGCGGGGTTCAGACCCGCCTGGTCCGGCCGGCGGTCACTCCGCCGGGGGGCTGGCGGTTTCGGTCCCTGCACGGTTACCCGTGTTGTCCAGCCGCGACCGGACTTCTTCCAGGTTGCTGCGAATCACCAGGGCCTCCTCGGTACCCGGGGCGAATTGCTGTTCCAGCCGTTCCCAGTGAACCTTCGTGGTCTCGTAGTCCGATGCCCTGAACGCGGCGAGCCCGGCCAGCCAGAGGGCATTGGTGTGATCTGGCTCGATCTCGAGTGCGCGGTTCACGAAGGGCACGGCGCGGGCATTGAGATCGCCCCCATCCAGGCTGGCCAGCAGATCAGCGTAAGTCACGAGGATGTCGGGATCCTGATCCCCGCCATAGCGCAGCGCCTGTGCGTAGGCCCCGGCTGCGGCACGCGGCTGATCCAGAAACATGAACGACCGGCCCAGCAGCGCCCAGCCCTGGGGATCGTCCGGGTTCGCCTCAAGTCGTGCGCTGAGTGCCATTATCGCGGCCTCGACACCGCCATCCATCTGCGGCCCAGCGGCCGGCTGCGCCGCTCGGGCCTGCGGGTTCAGTCCAGCCTCACCGGTGCCATATTCCTGGTAGATCAGCACGGCCAGCACCGGCACCACCAGCAGGCTCGCGATCGCAGCCGGCCAGCGCATCGAGCGGCCGCCGCGTTCAGTGCGTCCGGCGGCCTCCGTTGCGCTCGTCTCCAGCAGACTGCGCTGGAGGTCGACGCGGGCGGTGTTGAACTGATCCTCCGAGATGGTCCCGGAGTCCCGGTCGGCCTCCAGCTCGGCGAGCTGGCTCCGGTAGACGGATACGCGCGCGTCCATGTCCTCGGAGGAAACCGCAACGCGTGGCGCGCGGGCGCCAAACAGCGGCAGGAAGAGAAACAGCAGGGCGGCCAGCGTCAGCACGGCGGCCAATATCCAGAAGAGCGTCATGCCTTGTCTCCGCCCCCTTCGCCCAGGATACGCCTCAGGCGCTCCTCTTCTTCTCCGGAGAGCGGGGTCGACCCGACCTGCGTGCGGCGGCGCCACAGGATCGTGCCGAGCACCCCAAGGCCGATCAGCAGCATCGCACCGGGCCCAAACCAGAGCAGATAGGTGGTGCTCTTCATCGGCGGCCGGAACAGCACGAAGTCACCATAGCGGGCGACCATGAAGTCGATGATTTCGTTGGTCTCGGACCCGTCGTTGACCATCACCGCAATCTGCCGGCGCAGGTCATTGGCGAGCGGAGCGTTGGACTCGATCAGGTTCTGGTTCTGGCAGACGGTGCAGCGCAGTTCGCGGATCAGTCTCTGGTAGCGTTCTTCGTGCTCAGCGCTCTCGAAGGTCATCGGTTCCGAAGGCGGCGCAGTCGGTCCACTCTGGGCAGCGGCCGCAAGCGGCAGCCCAAGAGCGGCCAGCAGAAACGGGGCATAAAGGAAATGCAAAGGCCTCATGTCTCGGCCTCCAGTTGTCGATAAAGGGGAAGAATCCTGGTTTCGATGATCTCGGGCGTGATCATGCCGATGTGCTTGAAGCGGATCATGCCGTTGCGATCGATCAGGAAGGTCTCGGGTGTGGCGTACACACCGTAGTCGATGCCCACCATTCCGCTCTCGTCGAAGCCGATCGCGGAGTAGGGATCGCCGTAGCGGGCGAGGAAGCGCAGCGCGTCTGAGCGCGTGTCCTTGTAGTTCAGGCCGTAGACGGGAACTCCGGCCCGGCGCAGCTCGGCCAGCATCGGGTGTTCATGGCGACAGGTGACGCACCAGGAAGCCCAGACGTTGAACAGCGCGGGTTTGCCCAGCATGTCGTCCCTGGCGAAACGAACCTCCGGGTTGTGCAACTCGGGCAGGTCGAAATCCGGCGCCTCCTTGCCGACCAGCGGCGAGGGCAAGGCGCGGGGATCGAGACTCAACCCGACGAACAGCAGGCCCACCAGGGCGAAGAAGGCCAGTAGCGGGAGCAGAAAACGTAGCTTCATGACTTCGGGAACCTCATCAGGGGCGTAGCGACCGGCTCAAGGGGGACTCCGGGGCGCGGACCGCTTACCGGTCCCGCACCCGCGGAGAGAGGCCGTTTTCAGAAGGACCTCAGCCGGCCGGCTTCGGTTCGGCATCCCCTTTGCTATTGCCGCTATCGACCGCTCCGGCAGCCGCGAGTTTTGCGTCCTCGTCCGGCACCTCGTCCTCGCGGCGAACACGGATACGGTACCGCCGGTCGGATGCCGCGAGGAAGCCGCCCAACCCCATCAGGATCGCACCGGCCCACACCCAGTTCATGTACGGCTTGTAATACACCCGCATGACCCAGGCATTGCCCGGAAGCTCCTCACCCATGTTCACGTACAGGTCACGGAAGAATCCGCGGTGCAGTGACGTGTGTGCCATCGGCTGCTGCTGGCTGAAGTAGTAGCGCATCTGCGGCGTCAGCGTCGTCATGCGTTGCCCGTCGCGATACACGACCACCGTTGCCTGGTCCGCATCGAAATTCGGGCCCTGTACTTCCTCGAGTCGCTCCAGTCGGAACGCGTAGCCGCCGACCTCGACGGTCTCACCGACCGCCATGCGCACGTCGCGCTCGTCGTCGTAGCCCAGCACGAAGGTGATGCCGATCACCACCAGTCCCACGCCGATATGCGCGAACTGCATCCCAACGTAGCTCCGGCCCAGCCGCCCGACGCGGGTACCCACGGTCTGCTGACTGTCGCGACGCGGGCGGATGCGATCCACCAGGTCCTTCAGCGAGGAGCCGATGATCCACAGGCCGAGGAACGCCCCGATCCCTGCGAGGAAGGACCAGCTACCGACGAACAGCGGCCAGATCATGCCGAAGACCAGGCTCACCGCGAAGATCCAGCGCAGGCGCCAGAGCTGCTCGGTGGGGCTGTCCTGTTTCCAGCGCAGCCGCGGACCGAAGCCGAGCAGCAGCAGCAGGGGCAGCATCAGCGGCAGGAAGACCGCCTCGAAGTAGGGCGGACCCACCGAGATCTTCCCGAGCCCGAATGCGTCGAGGAACAGCGGGTAAAGCGTACCCAGGAGCACCGCCGCCGCCGAGACCGCGAGCAGCACGTTGTTGGTCAGCAACGCGGATTCCCGCGACACGATTTCGAAACCGCCGCCGAGCCCGACCTTGCCTGCGCGCCAGGCGAACAGGGTCAGGGAACCGGCCACCACCACGGCCATGAACGCCAGCAGGTACAGGCCACGGTCCGGATCCACCGCGAAGGCATGCACCGAGGTGAGTACTCCGGAGCGCACGAGGAAGGCCGCGAGCAGTACCAGCGAGAAGGTCATGATCGCGAGCATCACGGTCCAGTTCTTGAAGCCGCCGCGCTTCTCGGTCACCGCTAGCGAGTGCAGCAGTGCCGTGCCCATCAGCCAGGGCATGAACGACGCGTTTTCGACCGGATCCCAGAACCACCAGCCGCCCCAGCCGAGTACGTAGTAGGCCCACCAGCTGCCGAGACCGATTCCGATGGTCAGGAAGGCCCAGGCGACGGCCGTCCAGGGGCGCGACCAGCGTGCCCAGGCGGCATCGAGCCGCCCCCCGATCAGCGCGGCGATCGCGAACGCGAAGGCCACCGAGAAGCCGACGTAGCCCATGTACAGCATCGGCGGGTGAATGATCAGGCCCGGATCCTGCAGCATCGGGTTGAGATCACGGCCTTCGAGTGCTGCCGGGATCAGCCGCTCGAACGGGCTGGAGGTGAACAGCGTGAAGCCAATGAAGCCAATGGCGACGAGGCCCATCACGCCCAGCACTCGTGCCAGCACCTCCCGCGGGAGACTGCGGCTGAAGGTCGCGACCGCGGCGCTCCAGAAACCGAGGATCAGTATCCACAGCAGCAGGGAGCCCTCGTGCCCGCCCCAGACGCCAGAGATCTTGTACTGGGTCGGGAGCAGGGAGTTCGAGTGGTTCGCCACGTAGGCGATGGAGAAGTCGTCGGTGACGAAGGCGTAGGTGAGCATCGCGTAGGCGATGCCGAGAAAGACGAGCTGGCCATAGGCGGCGCTGCGCCCGACCGCCATCAGCGCGACGTCCCCGCGGGCCGCGCCGATCAATGGCAGTGTGCCCTGGGCGATCGCCAGCAGGAAAGCCAGGATCAGTGCAAAGAGTCCGAGCTCGGCAGCCATGCTCAGTATCCCCCGGTGTGTTCGACTGTGCGCGCGGCCTCACGCTGGGCCCGTTTGATGGCTTCCGCCGCCTCGGGCGGCATGTAGGTCTCGTCGTGGCGCGCCATCACCTGGCTGGCCTTGAATACGCCGCCGTCCTGGAGGCTGCCGACTGCAACCACGCCCTGGCCCTCGCGGAACAGGTTGGGCAGGATGCCGTGGTAGACCACCGGCACCGCCACCGCGGTGTCGGTCACCCGAAAGTGCACGGTGATCCCGTCCTCGCCGCGGTAGACGCTGCCGTCTTCCACGAGCCCGCCGATGCGGAACGTTCGTTCCATCGGCACGATCTCGGCCACGATGTCCGAGGGTGTGTAAAAGAACACGAGATTGTCCCGGAAGGCATTCAGCACGAGCCCGGTGACCGCGGCCACGCCAGCAAGTCCTCCGGCCACCAGCAGCAGCCTCTTCTGTCTTTTTTTCATTGCGTCTCCTCCTGCGCCCTGATACGGGCCATGCGCTTGATCCAGCCCATCAGGCTGCGTCGCCGGTACCGCAGTTGAATCATCTCGACCAACAGAAGACCGGCCATCACCAGATACGATCCCCAAACATAGGGCCAATAACCACCCATTGCCAGAAATTCCATCACGTTTTTCCGCCCTCCAGGCGTTCCTGGACCCAGCGCGCGTTGCGTTCCCGTTCGAGCAGTTCCACACGCGCCCGAGCCAGTACTACCGCGATCGAGTACATCCAGGCCGCCAGCACCATGATCATCAGGGTGACGAACATGATCATCGCCATCGTCGGTGCGTCGGTCACGGTTATCGACGCGCCCTGGTGAAGAGTGTTCCACCAGTGCACCGAAAAATAGATGATCGGGACATTCACCACTCCGACCATCGCCAGCACCGCACTGGCGTTCGACGCCCGCTGGCGGTCGTCGATGGCCGCGTGCAATGCCATGTAGCCGAGGTAGAGGAACAGCAGCAGCAGCATCGAGGTGAGACGCGCATCCCAGACCCAGTACACGCCCCATGTGGGGCGGCCCCACAGGGCACCAGTCCATAGCGCGAGGAAGGTGAACAGCGCGCCGGTCGGCGCGATGGCCTTGGCCATGACCTCCGCCATCTTGATCCGCCAGATCAGGCCGATCGCCGCGTAAATGGCCATCAACACGTACAGGAACATACCCATCCAGGCGGTCGGCACGTGGATGTAGATGATCCGGTAGCTGTCACCCTGCTGGTAATCCGGCGGTGCGACCACGAGGCCGAGATACAACCCGGCCGCGAAGAGTGCGATCGTCAGGGCGGCAAACCACGGAATCAGCCGGCCGGCCAGATCATAGAAATTGGCCGGAGCCGTAAAACGGAACCACTGAATACCCCTCTCCGACACTTCGCGTCCTCCGTCAGTCGAGCATGATCCGCACGGCCGCGGCGGTGGCCCACGGCGTTGCGAACAGTGCAAATACCATCATTGCGCCCAGCAGCGACAGATGCGCCTGGGCGCTGGCCCCGTGCATCACCGCATCCACGGCTCCCGCACCCAGGATCAGCGGTGGAGCGTAAAGCGGAAGGATCAGCAGGGCAATCAGCACGCCGCCACCGCGCAGCCCCAGCGTGAGCGCCGCGCCGATCGCGCCGATCAGGCTGAGGATCGGGGTCCCCAGCAAAAGCGCGAGCATCAGCATGACGATCTCGTCGGGCCGCAGGTTCAGCTGCACGGCCAGCAGTGGCGAAATCAGCACCAGTGGCAGTCCGGTAATCAGCCAGTGCGCAAAGATCTTGGTCAGTACCAGCAGCCCCAGCGGTTCGGGCACCAGGAGCATCTGCTCCAGGGTGCCGTCACGGTAGTCGTCTGAGAACAGGCGCTCGAGCGACAGCATCACGGCCAGCAGGGCCGCCACCCACAGCACGCCAGGGGCGAGACTGCGCAGGAATTCCGGGTCGGGGCCGATTCCCAGCGGGAACAGCGCGACCACCACCACGAAGAAGCCGACGACGGTGAGCGCGTCCTGCGGACGGCGCAATGCCAGGGTCAGGTCGCGGCGGAGCAGAGCGAGCAGCGGGCGGAACATCAGCTCACCCGAGGTGCAGGTTGCGGCAGTCACCGTCGATGTCGACGGTTTGGTGCGTGGTGATCACGATCATGCTCTTCCGCGCGAGGTGCGCCTCGATTGCGCTACGCAGCACTTCGATCACCTGAACGTCCAGTGCCGCGTAGGGTTCGTCGAGGATCAGCAGCGCTCTGGGCTGCAGCAGCAACCGGGCCAGGGCGACGCGTCGCTTCTGGCCCTGCGACAGGTAACGCACGGGGAGATCTTCGTAGCCCGCGAGTCCCAGGCTCGCCAGCATCGACAGCACGGCCTCCCGATTCGGCCGGGCACCACCCAGACCGCCGGCGATCAGGATGTTTTCCTCTGCGGTCAGGTCTTCCTTGAGTGCGTTCTGGTGTCCCAGATAGCCAAGGCAGGATCCGGTGCCGCCGTCCACCGATTGGATCGGTTCGTCACCCCAGTAGACCTGCCCGGCGGCAGGGCGCGAGAGTCCGCTGAGGATACGCAGCAGGCTGGTCTTGCCGCAGCCGTTGCGTCCCGAGACCTGCAGCAGTTGCCCCGGCGATAGGGTGAAGTCGAGGTGCTGGAACAGACGCCGCTCACCCCGTTCGGCGGCCAGGTCGACGGCCCTGAATTCCCTGTCCGCCATTCCGGAAGATTCTGCTGTCACGATCTGTCTGGGCCTTGGGTCGTTGGTTTCGTGGGCGCCCGCATTGTGCACGATCGAGACACACGAGGGTACCGGCGCCAAGGAATCAGTGCAGGCGAATCCCTCTGCCGTTTTTCTATGCGTGAAACCGTATTGTGGACCGGTGAAAAGCGGCTTGGTTCGCCACAAGAGGGTCAAAAAAACGGGGGACCCGATCAGGTCCCCCGTTGGGGGCTACCCAATAAAGGGTAGGTTTGACGGCTAGAGGCGAGCCTCGTAGAAAGCAACACGGCGCGGCTTCAGGAGCTCTGCATCGTCCGTGAGTTCCATGATCCGCGGCTTCATCGGTTCGAACACCAGGTTGTAGAGCATCTCCGCACGGACCACGGCCGGTTGCACCGGGATCTCGTAGCTCAGTACCCGACGCTCATGCGGCAGCAGCCGGGTGTCGATGCCTACCTGGGTCGCCGTCGGAGGCATGGACGGCTTGCCCTCGTCATCCGCGAGCTGGTAGAAGAGGTAGGACTTCGGGTCCTCCTGCATCGCGTGCTTTTCGAAGTTCCGCCACAGCACGTTGCCCTGGGCATCCAGCGCAGTCACCTGCACCTGGATGTTCCGGAACGGGGCGCCCGTGGGCATCCGGTGCGGCAGCTGGTTCTGCATTACCACGTTCGCGGTGACGCCATCGCCATTCGGTTCCACCTCGACGTGCATCTGTACCGCGCGGCGCAGCATCGCCGGGTCGTGCCCGCCACCCATGCTGTGATTCGCGATGCCATCCGCAATCGGCATGTGGCAGGACTGGCAGGTCACGTTCGATCCGCTGCTCCGGATCTCGTCGCCCGTGT
>SKQM01000079.1 GCA_007119005.1 Thioalkalivibrio sp. | reverse complement strand
GGAAGGAAAGTGCTCGAGAGCCGCCGGGTGGTTCTGGAAGGGCGCGTGCCGATCGGACAGCTCCGGGTGTCGTGTGTAGCGGGCCTCGGTGAACAGCGCGAGCCCGGTCAGTCCCAGTTCCCGGACCAGTTGGCGGGCCGGCTCGCTGCACTGGTGGGCGTGTGCCCGGTCCAGGCTCGCGTGCAGCAGCGAGCCGCCCAGCGCCAGCAGGCCGAGCAGCAGCAGGAATAGTGCGATGTCTCCGGCGCGGGCCCGCGCTGCGGTTCCCACTTCGTCAGCTGCCAACCGTGGGGGTCTCCTTTGACGTATTCACCAAAGGTGATGCAGCCTCCGTGCCAGGGGCCGCCATGCAGTTCTGAAGCCATCGGCAGTGTGGGAGTCTGGTGCGGGGCTGCGCGCTTTCGCGCAGAGTGCTGCAAATGCAGCACTCTGGCCTGCGGGAAGAGACCGCCGTTCTCAGCGCTCGATGCGGTAGATCAGATCGATGCCCTGCCCGTCGGCTCCTGATGTGGTTTCCACGCTCAGCGAGCGGGTGAGTTCGTAGCGGAGCATGATCCGGTTGCTGCCATCGAAGAGCCCGACGCTGTAGCGCAGCAGGAGCCGGGGCGAGAGATAGGTGCCGATCGTGAGCGCACTCTGGTCCAGGCCATCGTCGGCGTCGAGTTCGACGTCGAGTCCAAGCTCATGCCCCAGGCGCTCCGTGATCAGGCCCGCCTGCTCCAGGCCCCAGGCGGCAGCCGCGCCGGCGATCAGGCTGCCGTCCCGCTCACCGGCACCCGACAATGGTCGGCCGGTCAGCAGGAAGGACATCGCCTCGGTATCGTCCATCGGCGGCTCCGATGTGATCCTGGACTGCAGCGCATCGGGTGTGCCGCCGATCTCCACGCCGACCACCACGTCGTAGGCGCGTACCCGACGCACCGCGCGCAGGTCGAGCGCCGGGCTCTCCACCGGACCCTGGAAGATCACCAGGCCACGCTCGAGCGTGAGGTCCTGACCCCAGGCCTCATAGCGGCCCTCGGGAATCTCCACGTTCCCGAAGACCTGCAGCGGCCGCCCGGGCAGGTCGACTACGTCGAGGTCGCCCGTTACGCGGGCCTCCAGATCGAAGCCGTCGAAGCGGACGTCGTCGCCGAGGACCACCCGCACCCGGATATCCATCGGCAGTCCCGTGTCCGGTTCATCCTCCACGCCGATGATCACCTCGTCCCGTGAGACCGTGACCGACCCCGGCGGCAGGTCTGGTGGCCGGATCAGCGCGGACGGCACCAGGATCTCCCCGCGCACGGTCAGCAGCTCGGGCACGAAACTCACGGTCAGGTCCGGGTTGATGGTTGCGCGAATGTCGGGGCGATCCACGGCCAGGAAACGCTCCCCCTGAATACGGATCTCGGCTCGCGGGCGTTGGTCCGGGAAGCCCAGTTCGCCTTCGACACTCAGCGATCCGTCTCCGGAGCGAAGCTCGCCCGCGAGACGCATCTCCTCGGCCGAGATCACGTCGGCCTGCAGCAGTGGGATCTCGAGTGTGATTCCGGCGTCAGGGATGGTGACCGCGCCGTCGTCCAGCCGGATTCCACCGGCGACCAGCGGTGCATTCAACAGGCCGCCGAGTTCGATGTCGGCCTGCAGACGCCCGCGCACGTCCTGTATCGCCGGCGACAGCGCGCCGGCCCACCCGAGGCTTTTCAGGCCCGCCTGAAGCCGGCCGTCGATGCGGTAGGTATCGCCCTCGGGACGCAATCGGGCGGAAACGCTCAGCTCGCCGTCTTCAAGGAAGGAGAGCCCCGCATCGGCGTCGACCGAACGATCGTCCACACGGACCGACAGGCGCAGGTCGCTGTAGGGGACCGTCTGAGGTGTGCCGTCGGCCAGTTCGAAGCGCAAGGTGCCCGCGGCCGGCGGCAGCACGAGTTCCGCCCGCAGGCGCGCGTCGGGGTCCAGCGTCCCCTGCGCGCGCGCGTCAAGCCTGCCGTCGATTCCCGTTTCCGGTGGCAGGAACGGCGACAGCCAGGAGAGATCCAGATCCTGAATCGACGCCTGCCCCTGTGCACCGGCAACCGCGTCCCACTCGCCATCGGCGCAGATGCGGGACTGTTCCCGCCCGACGCAGAGTTCCCCCAGCCGGGCCCGGTCCGGGCCGGCGCTGATGCTCACGGGTCGCTGCAGCGACCAGTCGCCGGCAAGTGGTTGCGACAGGTCCAGCCGTTCGAGCTGTCCTTCCCAGCGCGATCGATCCAGGTCATAGCCTCCTGTGGCGCGCAGGTCCACGCGGCCCATGTCAGCGGCATCGACCGCCAGCGTCAGCCGGTGGGCCGAGGCGCGCCCCCCGGCATCGGCGCGCAGCTCCGCAACCGTCATCGCACCCGCCCGGAGGCCGGACAGGCGCAGGGCGAGTTCCGCCGGAGCCTCCGGGTCCAGGCCCGCGTCGAGGCGGAGGCTGAAAGCGTCCAGCGCTAGTTCGCCGTGGCGCAGTCCCGCGCCTTCCCCGCGCGCGGTGATCGTTGGGCTCTCCAGTCTGCCCCCGAGACTCGCATCGAGTCGGATGCGCCCGGCGAGCTCGGGCAGGATGCGGTCGAGCTCGGGTGCATCCAGCATCAGGCTCAGATCGAGCGCCTCATCAATGCTACCGCTGGCGCTGAGGCGGTTCGCGCCCATGCCCAAGTCCAGTCGGTCGACCTGAACCCGCGTGCCGCTCAGTGCCACCGTGGCGACACCGTCCAGCGGCTGACCAAGCAGCATTCCGCTCAGCTCGGTCAGCTCCACCTCCGCGCGAAGCGCGTCCTCGGGTGGCAGTGCTCCGCGGCTGCGCAGGTCAAGCGCAAGCCTGCCGGTGAGATCCGGGAGGATCACGCCCGGATCGATGTCCCGGCCGGAGACCTGGAGGTCCCACTCGATCCCGGCGGCATAGGACACCCGACCGGTGACGGAGAGCAGGCCGTCAGCCGGCAGGATAGCGTTCAGCCGCCGGATCTCGGCTTCTTGCGCGGAGCCATCGAGCGCCGCTTCCAGTCGTACCGGCGGCAGATCGTCCACCCGCAAACCCGTGAGCGCCTCGAGCGTCCAGTCATCGAGCCCGCCTTGCAGCGTGAGCTCACCGGCATCGATCTCGATGAGCGTCTCGGGTTCGATCCGGTAGCGGAAGGGGGCCCAGTGGTTCTCCAGCGCGATATGCGGGCTCCCCAGCAGATCGTCCAGCAGCAGTTGCGTATCGAGTGCGATTCCGGCTTCGAGACGGTGCCCGATCCGCAGGGGGCCGCGCACGGTGCCGTCCGCTGTCAGTACGCCCTCGGCGTGCGCGGCGTCGAGGCTCTTCGCCAACGCCCCGGGCAACGCGAACCGCCAGTGTCCGTCGAGCCGCAGCGGGTAGTCGCCCGCCGGTTGCAGCTCGGCATCGAGGCCTGCCTCGAGGTCCGGCATCTCCAGCTGCAGGTCGGCCACGCGCAGGGTTTGGGAGTCCGCCTCGAGCCTCAGCGCGAGTCGATCCAGTTCGAACAGCGTCTCGCCGGCGCGGAACAGCCGCAGATCCGTCAGGCTGAAGCGCTCGAGCACCAGGCGAAGCGGGATCTCGATGGCCTCGGGCAACTCAAATGGGGTTGTAGGCTCCGGCGGCTCCGGGTCGGCCTCGGGTAGATCCACCCGGGCGCCCGCAAGAGTGAGTTCGCGAATGCGCAGCGTGAGTTGCAATAGGGGCAGCGCGTCGACCTGTATGCGCCCATGCTCCAGCTGTACCCGGGTGCCGCCCGCATCCACCTGCAATCCATCGAGAGAGAGTCCGCGGAACAGCGTTCCCTCGACGCCTTCGAACCGGAATTCCACCGGCGCGTGGCGCTCGGCCTGGTCGAACAGCCAGCGGGTACCCTGCTCGGTCGTGACCAGCGCCACGACCCCGGCAAGCGCGAGCAGGCACAGGATCAGGACCCAGCCCAGGATGCCGAAGAGGATCCGCAACAGGCGCATCAGAGGTCCGGCCCCATCGTGAAGTGAATCCGGAAGCTGTCCTTGGAGTCCGGGGCGTGCGCGACGTCGAAGCGGATCGGTCCGACCGGCGAACGCCAGCGGATGCCGACGCCGCCGCCGCCTTTCAGTTCGTAGTCGTTGAAATCGTTGAAGGCGTTGCCGGCGTCGAGGAAAACCGCAGCGGCCCAGTTCCCCTGCCCAATCGGGTGATCGTACTCGACGCTGCCGACGAGAAGATTACGCCCGCCAATCACGTTGCCCGCTTCGTCGGTCGGGCCCAGTTGCTGGAAGCCGAAGCCGCGGACACTGGTGTCACCGCCGGCGAAGAACCGCAGCGAGCTGGGGAGTTCCTCGATACTGGCTCCGGCGGTCGCCCCAGCCTCGCCGCGCAGGATCAGTCGTCCGGTTCCCAAACCCGTGATGAACTTCGCGTTCCCTCGTGCCTGCAGGAATGAAAAGCTCGAGGCGAGGCTCTCCGACGCGCCCTGACCGAGGACGTCGATGCGGTAACCGTCGCGCGGGTAGAGGAGATCGTCCGCCTTGGTACGGCTGACGCGGTAAGACGGAATCAGCAGTCTGGAGATGTCACTGACCTCGCCGACGGTGAAATCTTCGTATTCGTAGCGGAGCCCCTGGGTCGTCTGCCAGCCGGAAGGATGCCGCTGGACCCGGCTCGCGCCGATCTGGTAGCGCTCCGATTCGCTGGTCCCGGTGTCCTCCGTGCGGTAGCTGGCGAAAAGCTTGAGACTGTCGTTCAGGGGGTCCGCCAGCGGGATGTCGTAACTGAAGCCGATCCCCGAGCGTTTTTCCGAGAGTTCGAGTTCCGCCTCGTAGCGGTGCCCACGCCGGTTCGCATAGCGGCGGTCGAGGGCCAGTCCGAAGCGCACCCCGATGTCGGTGGAAAAGCCCAGCCGTGCCTCATAGGCTGTCCGCTTGCGCGGTGCCACTTCCGCGAGGATCGGGACCTCGCCATCTTCCCTGGCGTCGAGCAGCGGCCGTACGCGTACCGCCTCGAAATAACCACTGTCGCTGAGATTGCGCTGCAACTGGATCAGTTGGCTCGAGCTGTAGGGATCGCCGCGTTCGAAAGGAAACAGCCGCGTGACGAAGTCGTCGTTGAGGATGTCCTGTTCCAGCGTGATCTCACCGAACCGGTAACGGCGCCCGCTGTCCAGGTGCAGGCTGATCCGGGCCTCGTTGGCATCGGGGTCGACCAGCAGCCGGCTGTCGGTCAGTTCGGCGTCCATGTAACCGCGGTCGGCCGCGATGCGCAGCAGGCGGGAACGCAGCTGATCGTGTGCGTCGTGGCGCAGCGGATCGCCCGGTGCGATGCCCGGATCCGAGATGATCGCGACGAACGCAGGATCGGTTTCCCCCTCGCCGGAGACCCGGACATCGACTTCGCTGATCCGGACCACAGGCCCCGGGTCCACGATGACCAACAGGTCCCAGCAGGTATCCGTGCGTGCGATGGAGATGTCCAGTTCGGGCCGGTAATGCCCCAGCGCGCGCAGGGCCTGCCGCGCACGGTCCCCGGTACTGCGGAGGATGCCACGTTCACGGAAGGCCGGGAGCTCGCACTCGTGGCGCGCCATCGGGACGAAAGCCCGGATGTTTTGCCGCTGCTCCGCGGTGCCGCCCTCGATGCGCAGTTGCGGGGCCTCGCCAGCCGAGGCGGGCATCGCGAGCAGGGTGAGCAGAAAAGCCACGGTCCACAGCGGTAGCCGTGAGCTGGTCGCCGGAGCCTGTCGGCCGATTCGATTGTGGTCCGGGTGATCCATTCGAGTCACTATGGCCATGATAACGCGCTTGGCGAAGCTTTCGGGGGATCTCCCATCGCGCGGTGCCGCCCTCAGACCCGGACGCCGTCTCGATGCCCTCCAGCCCGGGGCGATCAGCGCGGCCGTTCCCGCGCCGGTCAGACCGGGATGCCCGGCACTGGCCTCCCGTTTACGAATGCCCGGGCTGGGTCCACCAGCCAGCCGCCGTCGACCAGAGACTGCCGCCCGAGCAGCATGCCGAAGCGCATCGGACCGCGGTCCGCGAGCGTGATCTCGATCTCCTGATGGATCGGGCCAAGAACCATTCGAGTCTGGATCACGAAGCGGCGTTCCCGTAGCCCGTTGGAGCTGCGGATCTGCCGCTGGTCGCTGATCGGCGCCGAGCAGCGCACGGAGGTCCGTTCGTCGCCGTGCAGCGGATACAGGCGGAAGCGCACGTGCAGCTGTCCGCCCTGCCGGAAGGGTTCCACGTCCAGCGCATGCAGCGCGGCGATGCGGGTCCCGGTGTCGATCTTGCACTGCAGGCGGTCGATCCCGAGGGCTGGCAGCGCGAGCCACTCGCGCCAGCCCACCACGCGGCGAATGCCGGATTCCCCGGGGGGCAGAGACGCGTTACTGCCTTGAAGTGCCACTGTCGCCCCGGGGGAAGACCACCAGATGGGAGAACTTGAGCCGCAGCCTGACATGATCCGAAATCACGAAATTGTCATGGCTGGGCGCGACGCAAAGGATCTCGGTGCCATCGACCAGCTGCAGCGTGTACAGGAAGTCGGCACCGCGGAAAGCCTTGGCCAGCACCTCGGCCTGGATCTCACCCTGCTCGATGTCCAGCGCGACGTCGTCCGGGCGCACCAGCACGTCCACCGCGGTGCCCGGAACAAAGCGGCTGGACAGCGGACCGTGGATTTTCCCCAGCGCGGTCTCCACGCAATCGTTCTCGCAGACCTTGCCGGGAATGATCGTTCCCTCGCCGACGAAATCGGCGACGAAGCGGTCGGCGGGGCGGTGATAAAGGTGGTAGGCGGTGTCCCATTGGCTCAGTCGCCCGTTGTTCAGCACCGCGATGCAGTCGGCGAACGCGAAAGCCTCGTTCTGATCGTGCGTGACCAGCATCCCGGTCGTGCCTTCGGCCCGCAGGATGGAGCGGACCTCGCGGGCAAGATCGGTGCGCAGTTCCACGTCCATGCTCGAAAAGGGCTCGTCGAGCAGCAGCAGTTGCGGCTTCGGCGCCAGCGCCCGTGCCAGCGCGATGCGCTGCTGCTGGCCGCCGGACAGCGCGTGGGGGTAGGCGCGTTCGTATCCGGTCAGGCCGATCAGCCGCAGCAGTTCCCGGACCCTGCGGTGGCGGTCCGCGCGGCTCCAGCGGCGGATGCCGAAGGCGATGTTGCCGGATACATCGAGATGCGGGAACAGGGCGAAGTCCTGGAAGACCATGCCGACGCTGCGCTTCTCCGGGGCCAGCGTGAAACCCGGGCGGCTGACACTCTCGCCGTTGAGTCGGATTTCGCCGCGCATCACGCCCTCGAAACCCGCGATCGCCCGCAGCAGCGTGGTTTTGCCGCATCCGGACGGGCCCAGCAGGCAGCCGATCTGTCCGCGCGGAAGCTCCAGCGAGATCGCGTGCACGACGCGCTGGCCGGAGTAGCCGACGTCAACGTCGTCCAGCACCACCTCCGCGGCGGCAGCGGAATTTCTGCTTGTGGTCGTCATGTGCCCTGTGTGCCGGCCGGTATCGCAAGCGGCTCCGCCCCGGTGGGGCTGTCGCTGCGCCGGCGCATTCGCTGCCGCTGTCCCGGCCGGGATCGTTCGATGGTCAGGCTGAGCAGGATAACCGGAAGCAGTCCGACCAGCACGATCGCGAGCGCGGCACTCGAGGATTCCGCCAGACGCTCGTCCCCTGCGAGTTCGAAAGCGCGCACGGCAAGGGTGTTGAAATCGAAGGGGCGCAGGATCAGCGTCGCGGGCAGTTCCTTGAGCACGTCGACGAAGACCAGCAGCAGCGCGGTCAGCAGCGTGCCGCGCATGATCGGCAGGTGCACGCGGGTCAGCGTGCCCAGCGGGCGCATGCCCAGCGAGCGCGCGGCGTCGTCCATGCTCGGCTTGATTTTGCCGAGCCCGGCCTCGACGGTCTGCAGCGACACGGCGAGGAACCGCACCACGTAGGCGAACAGCAGCGCGGCCAGGGTGCCCGACAGCAGCAGTCCGGTGGAGATGCCAAACCGATCGCGCATCAAGGCGTCGAGAGTGTTGTCGAACCAGGCGAACGGGATCATCACTCCGATCGCGATCACCGTCCCGGGGACCGCGTAACCGAGCCCGGCAACCCGCACTGCGATGCCGGTGATCAGCCCCCCCTGCATCCGCCGGGCGTAGGCCAGGATCAGGGCCAGAGCGACGGCGATCACCGCCGCCATCGCGGCGAGGTAGAAGGTGTTGAACACGAGTTGCGCGAAGGCCGGGTTCATCCAGTGATCCATGGTCCGCGCGGCCCAGATCGACAGCTGCGCGGCCGGGATCAGGAAGCCGAACAGGATCGGCAGCAGGCAGGCGGCCACCGCCGCACCGGCTTTCCAGCCCCGGAGCCGGTAGCGGGGCAGATTCGAGTACTTCGAACTGGTGTGGTGAAACCGGGCGCGCATGCGCGACCAGCGCTCGAGCAGGATCAACACGAACACGAAGCTGAGCAGCACGGCCGCGAGCTGGGCGGCGGCGCCAGGGTCCGCAAGCCCGTACCAGGTGCGGAAGATTCCAGTGGTGAAGGTCGGAATGCCGAAGTAGG
>SKQM01000205.1 GCA_007119005.1 Thioalkalivibrio sp. | reverse complement strand
CGGGCAATCCTGGGCAGGAACACGGGCCACGCCGGACTCTCCAGCAGACCCGTGCCGAGCGCGTTGGCAACGACCACGTTGCCCCGGCGCACGGCTTCGACCAGCCCCGCCACTCCCAGCCGCGAATCCGGATTCAGGCTCAGCGGGTCGCACCAAACGTCGTCCACGCGGCGCAGGATCACATCCACCCGCTCCAATCGACCCAGTGTGCTCAGCCAGACACACCCGTCACGGAAGACCAGGTCCTGTCCCTGAACCACGATCAGGCCGAGTTGCCGCGCCAACAGCACGTGCTCGAACCAGGCTTCGTTCAGTGGACCCGGGGACAACAGCACGATGCGCGGCTCGACGACATCCGGGACCAGTTCGCGCAGCCCCTTGTACAGCGCGTTGAAGAACGGTCCCACGCCGCGCACGCCGAGTTCGGCGAAGGTGGCCGGCCAGGTCCGCGACAGGATCTCCCGGTTCTGCAGCGCGTAACCGGCGCCGGACGGCGCCTGCGCACGGTCTCCGATCACCCAGAGGCGGTCGTCCGGACCGCGAGCCAGGTCGGCCGCATACAGGGTAACGGCCGGCAGCCCGGCCGGCAGCGTGCCCCTGAGCGCTGGAAGGAAGCCTCCGTGCGCGGCCAGGAATTCGGGGGGCACCAGGCCCGCTCGCAGCAGTTCGCCCGGACCGAAGACATCCTTCAGGATCCATTCGAACAACCGCGCCCGCTGGATCAGCCCCCGCTCGATCGCCGCCCACTCGCCGGCGTCCAGCAGCTGCGGGATCGCGTCCAGGGGCCAGGGGCGCTGCACGCCCGCGGGGTCCGAGTAGACGTGGTAGGTGACCCCCAGTTCGTCGACCAGGCGCCGGGTCTCGCGCCCGATGTCGCGCAGCGCACTGCCCTCGTGTGCCTTGAGCGCGTGGAGCAGCGGTTTCCAGTGCGCGCGCAGCGCGCCGTCGGGCAGGATCAGCTCGTCCGCATCCCCCTCGACCGGCGCATACGCACCCAGCACGCTGCGCAGGGGGTCCGCCCCCGGACGCGGCATCGTGCCCTGCGCCTGCCTCATGCCCTTCATATGCATTGGGGCTTCATGGGGTGGGCTCAGGGCCCCGGCGGAGGTCCAGCGTGTGCGGATATTCCGGGTTCCAGCCCTCCGCGGGCGGTGCCATCGGTCGCACCCCGCTGCCCTCGGCCAGGAAGCGCCGTTCGCTGACGACGGGGCCCGCGACAACCGTGCGTGGCTCGAGCGGACCGGGCGTGTGCCCATACGGCCAGAACCGGGCGATGCGCCGGGCCTCGGCCTCGAACGCGTTGACCGGGAAGGTCTCGTAGTTGCGCCCGCCGGGATGCACCACGTGGTAGGTGCAGCCACCCACCGCACGGCCGCTCCAGCTATCGATCAGGTCGAATACCAGTGGCGATTGCACACCGATGGTCGGATGCAGCGCGGCCGCCGGCTGCCAGGCGCGGTAACGGATCCCGGCGACTTTCATGCCCTGGGTCCGCGTCGCGCGCAGCGGCACGCGGCGTCCGTTGCAGGTGAGCACGTAGCGATCTCCGGAGAGCCCGGTGACCCGCACCTGCAGGCGCTCCAGCGACGAGTCCACGAACCGCGCGGTACCCGACTGCGTCACTTCCTCCCCGAGCACGTGCCAGGGCTCGATCGCCATCTTCAGCTCGATCTCGACCTCGCCGATCCGGACCCGTCCGAAGGTCGGGAAACGGAACTCGAAGAAGGGAGCCAGCCATTCGAGGTCGAAGGCATATCCGTCGCGCTGCAGGTCCTCCACCACCTCGCGCAGATCGTTCTCCACGTAGTGGGGCAGCAGGAAGCGGTCGTGCAACGCCGTACCCCAGCGGACCAGGCGGTGCCGGTAGGGCTTGCTCCAGAAGCGGGCGACCAGCGTGCGCAGCAGCAGCATCTGCACCAGGCTCATGCGCGCATGCGGCGGCATCTCGAAAGCGCGCAGTTCGAGGATGCCCAGGCGTCCCGTCGCGGTGTCCGGCGAATAGAGCTTGTCGATGCAGAACTCGGCCCGGTGGGTGTTGCCGGTGATGTCCACCAGCAGGTTGCGAAACAGCCGGTCGACGAGCCAGGGCTCCGCACAGTCGCCTTCGGGCATCTGCGCCAGCGCGATCTCGAGCTCGTAGAGGTTCTCGTGGCGCGCTTCGTCCACGCGCGGCGCCTGCGAGGTGGGGCCGATGAAGGTGCCCGAGAACAGGTAGGACAGGCCCGGATGATGCTGCCAGAAGGTCAGCAGGGAGCCCAGCAGATCCGGGCGTCGCAGCAACGGGCTGTCGGCAGCGGTGGGCCCGCCCAGGGTCACGTGGTTGCCGCCCCCGGTACCGGTGTGGCGGCCGTCGAGCATGAACTTCTCGGTACCCAGCCGGGTGAGCCGGGCCTCCTCGTACAGGGCGGTGATGTTCTTTTTCAGCGACTCCCAGTCCGCCGCCGGATGGATGTTGACCTCGATCACGCCCGGGTCCGGGGTCACCATCAGCCGCAGCAGGCGCGAATCCCGGGGCGGCTCGTAGCCCTCGATCACCACCGGCAGCCCGAGCTCCGCGGCGGTGTCCTCGATCCGGTCGAGCAGGGCGAGGTAGTCCTCGAGCAGGGGCAGCGGGGGCATGAACACATGCACGCGGCCATGGCGCGCCTCGAAGGCCATCGCGGTGTGCGGGACGTCGATGGTTTCCTCACGGGTCTCCGGGCGGGCCCGGGGACGCGCATGGACGGGCAACGCCCCGGATTCCGGCGTGAAGATCGGCAGTGGCCCCAGGGTATCGAACGGGTCCCGCGGCTGCGGCGGAACCTCCACCTCGCGCGTCACCGACCAGGGAAGGCGGTCCAGGGGCAGCCTCAGGCCCAGTGGCGAATCGCCCGGAATCAGGCGCAGCCGCCCGTCCCGGAACGGCCAGGGCCCGGTGCGCCAGGTGTCGTGTTCACGCGCGAGCGGCAGCACGAAACCGGCAGGCCGATCGAGCCCGTGGCTCAGCGCACGCGCGAGCCGCTGGCGCTCGGCAGTCGACTTCAAGTCGATCCTGTCAGGATCCAGCCCCAGCGGAAGATTGTCCTCGGCCCAGCAGGCCTGGAAGGGATCCTCGAAGGCCGGCACCAGGTTTCCCGGCGCGAGTCCGAGCCGCTGCACCAAAGCCTCCGCCACCCGGCGCACGTCCTCGACCCCGTGCCCGTAATCCTTGCTGAAGTCGGCCAGCCAGCGTGGATCGCGCCACACGGCTTCGCCGTCGCGCCGCCAGAAGATCCCCAGGGACCAGCGTGGCAGCGGCTCTCCCGGGTACCACTTGCCCTGTCCAAAGTGCAGGAATCCGCCTGAGGCAAACCGTTCCTGCAGCCGCCGGGCCAGTTCACGCGCGAGGCGGCGCTTGTCCGGGCCGTCGGCATGCGTGTTCCACTCCGGTCCGTCCATGTCGTCAATGGACACGAAGGTCGGCTCGCCGCCCATGGTGAGGCGGACATCCATCGCGCGGAGCTCACGGTCGATGCGTTGGCCAAGGGCGTCGATGGCCGCCCACTGCTCGTCGCTGTAGGGACGCGTCACCCGCGGGTCCTCGTGGATCCGCTGCACACGGTTGTCGTGCAGGAAGCTGACCTCACAGGCCTCGGTGTAACCGGTGACCGGTGCGGCCGAAACCGGGTCAGGCGTGCAGGCCAGCGGGATGTGCCCCTCGCCGGCGAAGAGCCCGGAAGTCGGGTCCAGTCCGAGCCAACCGGCACCCGGGACATAGACCTCGGCCCACGCGTGCAGGTCGGTGAAATCCTCCTCCGGCCCGGAGGGACCGTCCAGGGACTTCTCGTCCGCCTTCAACTGGACCAGGTAACCCGAGACAAAACGAGCCGCAAGCCCCTTGTGCCGCAGGATCTGGACCAACAGCCAGGCCGAATCCCGGCAGGAGCCGATGCGCCGTTCCAGCGTCTGCTCGCAGGTCTGGATCCCGGGCTCCATGCGGACGGTGTAGCCGATATCCTGGTTCAGCCGCTGGTTGAGCTCGACCAGGAAGGTGACGGTGTTGTCGTGTCGCTCGGGCACCTCCGCCAGCCATGCCTTCAGCAATGGCCCCGCCTCGGCGGTCTCCAGATAGGGCACGAGCTCCTTCGCGAGGATGCCGTCATAGGTGAAGGGGTAGGCCTCGGCGTAGCTCTCCACGAAGAAGTCGAAGGGATTGATCACCGTCATTTCGGCGACCAGGTCGACGTTGACCTCGATGAACGGGACCGCCTCGGGGAAGGTCACCCGCGCCAGCCAGTTGCCGAACGGGTCCTGCTGCCAGTGGATGAAGAACGGCTCCGGTGCGATGTTCAGCGAATAGCCCAGCACTGGTGTACGGCTGTGCGCCGCCGGCCGCAGCCGGATCATGTGGGGCGATACGCGCACCAGGCGGTCGAACTGGTAGCGGGTGTGGTGGGTCAGTCCTACGCGTATCGCCATCTGCTGCTCTCCGTTCTAATGCCGTGCGTGGTGACTGCCCATGGGCCGCGTTTGCCGCCGGATGCGCCCGTGGGGCCGTCAAATGGGCGCGCCGTTACCGTTCAGGCCGCCTTGTCCAGGGCGAACCAGGTATCGACGATCGCGCCGTGAACGCCGGCGATCTCCCGCTGCAGCGTGTCGACGAATTCGTGCAGACGGTCTTCCTTGATCAGGTGGTCGACCTCTGCACCCAGCACGTGCCGCCGCACCTGCATCACCAGCCGCAGCGGCACCTCGTTGCGGGGCAGGCGCTCGATCGCTTCCTGCACGTTCTGCAGCGCATGCGCGACTGCGCGCGGGAACGGGATGTCCTGCAGCAGGAAATGGACCACGTCGACGCCGTTGATACGACGCTTCACGTGCTGCCGGTACATCTGGAAGCCGCTCTGCGAACGCAGGATGCTGGTCCAGAGCAGTCCGTCGTAGGGAGCCGTAACGTCGTCCTCGGGCCGTTTCAGCAGGCGGTAGGCACCCACGTCGATCTGGCGGGAGGTCATGTCCGCGCGCTCGAGGTTGCGCCCCAGGCGGATGAAATCATAGGCCGGGTCGTGACTCATGCAGCCCGCCAGTAACCCGGTCAGGGTCTGGCAGCGCTGCACCACCTCGGTCAGGAACTGATAGCGTCCGCGTTTCCCGAGTCCGCTGTCCATGTTGTCGCGGGCGAAGAGGTACAACTCGTTGACGATCTCCCAGGCCTCCGAGGGGACCAGGTCCCGGGTAGTACGCACGTTTTCGCGCGCCGCCTTCAGAGAGCTGAAGACCGAACTGGAATTGTAGTGATCCGCAAGCAGGAACTTCACGCAGTTGCGTTCATCCTCGCGCTGGTAGTGCTCGTCGAAGATGTCGTCGTTACCGGTCACCGCGACCAGGTTCTTCCAGGTCAGGGGCATCGTCTTCGGCATGTCCAACGAGACCAGGTGGAAGGACATGACCATGCGCGCGGTGTTTTCCGCGCGTTCGATGTAACGGGCCAGCCAATACACGCGTTCGGCGACTCTCGAGAGCATCTCAGGCCTCCTCGTCCACGATCCAGGTGTCCTTGCTGCCGCCGCCCTGCGAGGAGTTCACCACCAGCGACCCCTTGCGCATCGCGACCCGGGTCAGCCCTCCTGCAGTCACGTCGGTGCGGACACCCTGCAGTACGAACGGCCTGAGGTCGAGGTGTCGGGGCTCGAGGCCTTCGTCGCACAGCGTCGGGGCCACGGACAGGCTGAGCGTCGGCTGCGCGATGTAGTTGCGCGGATCTTTTTTGATCAGCTGCGCAAACTCGGAGCGCTGCTTCTTCGTCGCGTGCGGGCCCACCAGCATCCCGTAACCCCCGGACTCATTCGCCGGCTTCACCACCAGTTCGTCCAGATGCTCCAGCACGTAGGCCTGTTCCTTCTCGTTCACGCAGAGATAGGTCGGCACGTTGGGGATGATCGGATCCTGGTCCAGGTAATATTTGATCATGTCCGGCACGAAGGCGTAGATCACCTTGTCGTCGGCCACGCCCGAGCCCGGTGCATTCGCGAGCCCCACCTTACCCTTGCGCCACGCCCGCATCAGCCCCGGCACGCCGAGCATCGAGTCCGGGTTGAATTCCTCCGGATCCATGAAGTCGTCGTCGATGCGCCGGTAGATCACGTCGACGCGCTCCAGCCCCTCGATGGTGCGCATGTAAACGCAGTCGTCGTCGCCCACCACCAGATCGGCGCCCTCGACCAACTCGGCACCCATGCGCTGGGCCAGGAAGGAATGCTCGAAATACGCCGAGTTGAAGATGCCGGGTGTCAGTACCGCGATCTCGGGGTAATCCTGCGGCCGTGGCGAGATCGCGGCCAGCATGTCGAACAGCTGCGTGGGGTATTCGTCGATGGGCAGGATGCTCGAGTTCTCGAAAACCTCGGGGAACACGCGCTTGGTCACCTCGCGGTTCTCGAGCATGTACGAGACGCCCGAAGGAACCCGGAGGTTGTCCTCGAGCACGTACAGCGTGCCGTCCTTGTCCCGGACGAGGTCGGAGCCGCAGATATGCGCCCACACGCCGTGCGGCGGGTGTATGCCGCGACACTGTTTCCGGAAGTTCTTCGAGTTGGCGAGCACGTACTTGGGCATCACCTTGTCGCGGAAGATCTTCTGGTCGTTGTATACGTCGTCGATGAAGAGGTTCAGCGCGGTCAGGCGTTGCACGAGACCGGCCTGAACGGCTTCCCACTCGCGTTTCGGGATCACCCGTGGAATGATGTCGAACGGCCAGGCGCGGTCAATGTTTTCGCCCTCGCTGTAGACCGTGAAGCTGATGCCCATCTCGAGGATCGCGTGATCGGCCGCCTGCTTGCGCGTCTGCAATTCCTTGTCGTCCAGAGAACTGAGGTACTCGGTCAGCTTGCGCGCGACCGGTCGCGGCTTGCCCGGCGCGATGATCAGCTCATCATAGAAAGGCTTGGGATCGTAGGACTTCCAGTCGATGGACATCCGGGCCGGCCTCCTGAGCGATGAACGGAAACCCCGCTACTCTAACCCAGCCACGGCCGCGCAAGAACTCCCTCGACATTCCCTCGACGCATGCCGACACTCACGCGCACCGGCAGGCAGGCAATCTCGGCTGGCAAGCGTTTGTGGGAGCGGCCTCTGGGCGCGCTGGGCTCTGGAAATGGCCTTCGGCGTTCCAGCGTGACCGGAACCCGAGGACGCAGTGTGGGCCCGCCAGAATCAGGCGGACTTGGTGAACTGCACCTGCTTCCAGTAACCGAACAGGCTGGCGGGCTCGATGGCCACCGGCTCGCGGCCGGCGAAGGCCACGAAGTCGTCGAGTTCCATGTCCGGCCGGAATCCGACCGCCCGGGACAGCGGCCTGAGGCTGCGCTCCAGGCTGCGCAGGACCCACTGCCGGGACGCGAAATGGTTCACCACCAGGATCTGTCCGCCCGGCCGGCAGACACGCCACATCTCGGCAAACAGCCGATCGGGGTTCGGCACCACCGAGGCGACATACATCGCGACCACCGCGTCGAAGCTGTCATCGGTGAAAGCCAGATGCTCGGCATTCATCTCCACCAGGCCGGTCACCGCCGGGCAGTTGCCGTCGGCCAGCCGCTGGCGGGCGACCTCGAGCATCTCCCGGCTGACATCGATGCCGACGACCTCGGCATCCGGGCTGTAGAACGGCAGGGAGATACCGGTCCCGACCCCTACCTCGAGCACCCGCTTGCCGGAGACCGGTGCGAGGGTCTGCAGCGCGAGTTGGCGGCCCCGGGCGAACACACGCCCGAAGATCACGTCGTAATGCCGTGCGTAGCGCCGGTAACTCTTGCGTATGCTGACCAGATCCACGAACCAGACCTTCAGGAAGACGTGTTCGCCCGCGGGCACGGCACCGAGGCGGTGGGCGCGCCCGGCAGGAACATCAGGCGGCTTCGACTGCCTTCATGCTGAGCCGGATGCGGCCCTGCTTGTCGACCTCGAGGACTTTCACGGTGATGGTGTCGCCCTCGGTCAGGAAGTCGGTGACGTTCTCCACCCGCTCGTTCGAGATCTGGGAGATGTGCACCAGACCGTCGCGGCCGGGCAGAATCGACACAAAGGCCCCGAAGTCCATGATCTTCACGACCCGACCGCTGTAAACGCGTCCCACCTCGACGTCGGCGGTCAGTTCCTCGATCCGGCGACGAGCCTCCTCGCCCGCGGCCTGGTCGGTCGAGGCGATCTTCACGCTGCCGTCGTCAGTGATGTCGATGGAGGTGCCGGTCTCCTCGGTCAGCGCACGGATGGTCGCGCCGCCCTTTCCGATCACGTCGCGGATCTTTTCCGGATTGATGCGCATGGTGATGAAACGGGGCGCATAGGTCGACATCTCGGTGCGGTGCGAACTGATCGACTCGCCCATGCGGCCCAGGATGTGCAGCCGGCCCTCACGGGCCTGCTCGAGCGCTTTCTCCATGATCTCGCGGGTGATGCCGTCGATCTTGATGTCCATCTGCAGCGCGGTCACGCCGTTGGTGGTGCCCGCCACCTTGAAATCCATGTCGCCGAGGTGGTCCTCGTCGCCGAGGATGTCGGAGAGCACGGCAAAGCGGTCGCCTTCCTTGATCAGGCCCATCGCGATCCCCGCGACCGGCGCCTTGATCGGCACGCCGGCGTCCATCAGCGCGAGG
>SKQM01000140.1 GCA_007119005.1 Thioalkalivibrio sp. | reverse complement strand
CAAGGCGCGCGAGGTCGGAAACGACCAGATCATGGTCTGCGAGCGCGGGGTCTCCTTCGGCTACAACACGCTGGTCTCGGACATGCGGGGCCTGGCGGTGATGCGGCGCACCGGTTGTCCAGTGGTCTTCGATGCCACGCATTCGGTGCAGCAACCGGGCGGACTCGGCGCGGCTTCCGGCGGGCAGCGCGAGTTCGTGCCCGTGCTGGCGCGTGCGGCGGTGGCGGCGGGCGTGTCCGGGCTGTTCATGGAGACCCATCCCGATCCCGAGCAGGCGCTCTCGGACGGACCCAACGCGTGGCCGCTGCCAATGATGCGGGAACTGCTCGAGACCCTGGTCGAGCTGGACCGGGTGGCGAAGGCGCGTCCGTTCGCGGAAGGCGCATTCGGCCTGGGTTGAAGTTGGCACCGTCGAGAATTCCGATTCCACCCCGGAGAATATCCGGGAAGAACCCTTCAAGGAGACAGCAATGGCATTGATTGCCGATCTGCACGCCCGGGAGATCGTCGATTCCCGGGGTAATCCCACCGTCGAGGCCGACGTCGTCCTGGATTCGGGAGCGCGCGGCCGTGCGGCGGTGCCTTCGGGTGCTTCGACCGGCGCCCGCGAGGCGATCGAGCTGCGCGATGGCGAGGCGCGCTACGGTGGCAAAGGGGTGCTGCGTGCGGTGGCGCATGTCAACGGCGAGTTGCGTGACGCGCTGCGTGGGGCCGACGCCGACCAGGAGGCCGTGGACCGGCGCATGATCGAACTGGACGGGACACCCAACAAGGAACGGCTGGGTGCGAACGCGGTGCTCGCGGTGTCGCTGGCGCTGGCGCACGCGCGGGCGGCCGAGGCGGGACTCCCGCTGTTCCGCAGCCTCGGCGGGATGGAGGCGAACATCCTGCCGGTGCCGATGATGAACATCATCAACGGCGGCGCGCACGCGAACAACAGCGTCGATATGCAGGAGTTCATGATCGTGCCGGTGGGGGCGGGCAGCCTGACGGAAGCCGTGCGCTACGGCGCCGAAGTGTTTCACGCGCTGAAGGCTCTGCTCCACGGACGCGGGCTGGGCACCGGGGTGGGCGACGAGGGCGGCTTCGCTCCAGATCTGCCGTCCAACGCGGCCGCGGTGGAAGTGATCCTCGAGGCGATCGAGCAGGCGGGGTTCAGGGCTGGCGAGGACATCTGGATCGGTCTGGACTGCGCGAGCTCGGAGTTCTACCGTGACGGGCGCTACCACCTGGCCTCCGAAGGGCGCGAATTCTCGGCCGAGGAGTTCACCGACTACCTCGCGAACTGGGTGGACCAGTACCCGATCCTCACCATCGAGGATGGCATGGCCGAGGATGACTGGGAGGGCTGGAAACGGATGACCGATCGACTCGGCGGACGGGTGCAGCTGGTTGGCGACGACCTTTTCGTCACCAACACGAGCATTCTCCGGGAGGGAATCGACCGGGGCGTCGCCAACTCCATTCTGATCAAGGTGAACCAGATCGGGACCCTGACCGAGACCCAGGAGGCGATCGCGATGGCGCGCGAGGCCGGCTACAGTTCGGTGATCTCGCATCGGTCCGGCGAGACCGAGGACGTGACCATCGCGGATCTGGCTGTCGCGACGGGAGTGGGTCAGATCAAGACCGGCTCCCTGTCGCGCTCGGACCGGGTGGCCAAGTACAACCAGCTGATCCGGATCGAGGAGATGCTGGGTTCCGCGGCCCGTTACGCGGGGCGCGATGCCTTTCCGGTGGGTGTGCGCTGATGCGTGTCCCGATGCCAGATCGGGATGGCCAGGGCCGGCAGGGCGTTTGAGCGCCGGCTCGATGCCGCAGGAGCCACACCCGTGAGTATTGCGGGTGCGGGCGCGGCTGACCCCATCCCCCTGGGCCGGGGATGATGCGCTGGCTCATCGGTCTGCTGGTGGCGGCGCTGCTCGGCCTGCAATGGTCATTGTGGTTTGGCGAGGGAAGCTGGCGTTATGTGCAGGAATTGCGCGAGGCGAAGCGCCTGCAGCAGATCGAGAACGAGCAGCTGCGCAGCCGGAACCGGGCGCTGGAGGCGGAAGTCGAGGACCTGCGCAGCGGCAGCGAGGCGGTCGAGGAGCGCGCTCGACGGGACCTCGGCATGATCCGCGAGGACGAGGTCTTCTTTCTGCCGGTCGATCCGGCGCCCGGCACTCAGCCCCTGGCGGACGACCGGCGTGAAGACTGAGCAGCGCGAACCCGCCCTCTGGGCGCTGATCCCGGCGGCCGGCGTGGGGCGGCGCATGGGCTCGGACAGGCCGAAGCAGTTCCTGCGGCTGGGTTCGCGATCCGTGCTCGAACACACGCTGGATATCTTCCTCCAGCACCCCGGAATACGCGGCGTGGTGCTTGTGCTCGGGGTCGGGGTGGATCGCGACGCGATGGACCTTCCCGATGCCGGAGGCCGCCTGTTCTTGGTGACCGGTGGCGAGGAACGCGCCGACTCGGTGCGCAACGGCCTCGGGTTTCTCGCGCAGCGGGGGCAGCCGGACGACTGGGTACTGGTACACGACGCGGCGCGTCCCTGTCTCCCGCCGGACGACCTGGACCATCTGATCGCGGTGCTGCGCGACGACCCGGTCGGCGGGCTGCTGGTGGCGGCGAGCACCGATACCCTGAAGCTCGCAGGCACGGGGGACCGGGTGGAGCGCACGCTCGACCGCAGCCGCGTCTGGCGGGCATTGACGCCGCAGATGTTCCGTCTGCAGGCGCTGCGTGCGGCACTGGAGGCCGCTGCGGCCTCGGGAGTCCCGCTCACCGACGAGGCCAGCGCGATGGAGTTCGTCGGAGCGTCGCCCCGACTGGTCGAGGGCAGCCCGATGAACATCAAGATCACGCGACCCGAGGATCTCGACGTCGCGGAGGTTTATCTGAACCGGCAACAGCGATTGAGGAGTGCCAGATGAAGAAAATCCGAGTGATCGATGCGGGCTACGTGTCGCCGTTGGAGTCGATGGCCATCTTCCACGCCGTGGCGGAGACCATCACGGCAGACGACGACCCGGTGGTCACGCTGGTGAATCCGACCGACCCCTTCGTTTCCGTCGGCCTGCACCAGGACATCGAGCAGGAAGTCGATACCGGCTACTGCGAGGCGCATGCCCTGCCGATCATCCGGCGCGACGTGGGTGGCGGGGCGGTGTACCTGAATCGTGACCAGATGTTCTTCCACTTCGTCTACCCGCACCGCCTGGCGCCGGCGCGGGTGGAGGCGATCTACTCCCACTTCATGGCTCCGGTGCTGGCGACCTATCAGGCGCTCGGGGTGCCGGCGGTGTTCCGCCCGGTGAACGACATCCACGTGAACGGGCGCAAGATCGGGGGCACCGGATCCGCGCGGATCAACGATGCGACGGTGATGGTCGGCAGCTTCATGTTCGATTTCGACATGGACACGATGGCGCGTTGTCTGAAGGTGAGCTCGGAGAAGTTCCGCGACAAACTGCGCCAGGGCATGCAGGACTACATGACTACCCTGACCCGGGAGCTGGGGCAGCCGCCCGAGCGCGAGCGGGTGAAGGCGCTGTTCCTGGGTGCGATCGAGGAGCATCTCGGATACCGCCCGGAAGAGTCGGGGCTGACCCCCGCCGAGGAGCAGGCGCTGGACGGCGTGCGCAACCTGCTGCAGGATCCCGAGTGGGTCTATCAGAAGGGGCGCCGCATCGTGACCACCGGGGTCAAGATCGCTGCCGGCACGTATCTGGTGGAGGGTGTGCACAAGGCGCGGGGCGGTCTGATCCGCGTTCGGATGCTCACCCGCGACAACGTGCTCGAGAATCTGGAGTTTTCCGGTGACTTCACGGTGTTCCCGGCGGACGGCGTCGAGCGCCTCGCGGAGCGACTGCGCGGCGCGACGCTGCCAATGAGTGCCGAGGGCGATACCGCGAAGCTGCAGGACCACATTGCCCGCGAGATGCAGGATCTTGGGCTGGACATCCCCGGTGTCGGTGCGGGCGATTTTCTGTCCGCGTTCATGCACGGTCTGCATCGTGAATAGACCGCGCGACGGGCACCGGTGACGGGAGGTAAGGCATGATCCCCTACTGCGAGCGTACCGAGCCCGGCTGGTTCGTCGAGCCGCTGAACACGGTCACCGGTCTCGCCTATCTCATCGCCTCCTGGCAGGCGTGGAAGCAGCTCGAGCGGCCGCGGTGGCGCGAGCAGTGGGACCTGCACCTTCTGGCCGGCCTGATCGCGGTGGTCGGGTTCAGCAGCATGCTCTGGCACGCGAGTGGCATCCGCTGGCTGTTCTGGCTGGATGTCGTCGCGGTTGCGGCCTTTGCGGTCGCCTACTGGAGCGTGTTCCTGTTCCGGGTTTCGCGTTTCGGCGTGATCGGCCTGTCCGTGGCCTGGGTGCTGACCGGGATGGGCCTGGTGCTGTTCTACTTCCTGCTTCCCGGTGCGCTGGCCGGCACCACGCTGGGCTACCTGCCGATGCTGATGATCCTGCTCGCGGCCCTGATCCTGGCCGCACGGGTCGATCGCCGTCTCGCGCAAGACCTGGTGCTCGCGGCTGCGGTCTTTGGCCTTGCGCTGGTGGTGCGGGCGCTCGATCCGGTGCTCTGCGACTGGGCTGTCGTGGGCACCCACTGGCTGTGGCATTTGCTGACGGCCGGGCTGCTGTTCGTGCTGGTGGACGGCTTGCTGCGGCATGTGCGGGTGCGCGAGGCCCAGGCGGCGAACGATGCCGGCTGATCTGCGCATCGGTCAGGGCTTCGACGTGCACGCGTTCGGCCCCGGAGATCACCTGGTGCTGGGCGGCGTGAGGATTCCCCACGAGCAGGGTTTCGTCGCGCACTCGGATGGCGACGTATTGCTGCATGCGCTGTGCGACGCGTTGCTGGGCGCGGCCGCGCTGGGCGACATCGGGCGGCATTTCCCCGATACCGATCCACGCTTTCGGGGTGCCGACAGCCGGGTGTTGTTGACCGAGGTACTCGCGCGGGTGCACGCCGAGCGCTGGACCCCGGTGAACATCGACAGCGTGATCATCGCGCAGCGTCCGAAAATGGCGCCGCATATCGAGTCGATGCGGGCCAACATTGCCGCAGACTGCGGCCTCCCGCTGTCAGCCGTGAACGTGAAGGCCACCACCACCGAACGCCTCGGCTTCACCGGACGCGGCGAGGGCATCGCCGCCGAGGCCGTGGTGCTGCTGCAAAGGACGGGGACGGATTTATAAATCGGCCCCCAGGGTTCCCGTCACCCCCAGAACCCCTGCAACTGCCACTGCCCGCTGCGCAGGTCGCGGAACACCCAGCAGAGCCTGCCCTGGCGGTCCGTCGTGACCGCGTAGTCCCGGCGCTGGTCGTTGCCGGTCCACCAGCCGCCTTCCAGCCGGCCCAGCCATTCGAGCGGGCCTGGCGGTGGCGAAGGCTGCGGCGGGCACAGCCACAGTGAAGCCCCGACCACGCGCTGGGCCGGCGTGGCGCCAGCACTGGTCAGTGCTGGAAAGGTCTCCGGACTGCAGGCCTCCTGCGCCTCCTCGGGCAGGGGCTGCAGGGTCGGCGCGAAGCGCAGGACCGCGTCGTCCCCGAGCCGGGCACGCAGCCGGGTCAGGAATCCGGAATCATCGCGGGTGCCGTCCCGGCTGTTGAACAGTCCGGCCGGATCGGCACCGGCCGGGAGCAGGCACGGCACGGCGAGGCGTAGTCCGCGCACCGGGGCCGGCAGCTCCAGCCGGGACAGGCGGATGTTCCAGAGTTCCAGCCATTCCTCCGCGCGGCTGCCGGGCTGGCTGCGTTCCAGTGTCAGCCGCGTCGTCGTCCCGCGGTGCCGCAGTTGCAGTTCCAGGCCCTGTATATGGTGGTTGCCGGCGCGCAACGTCTGCTCCAGTTGCAGTAAAAGGCGCTTCAGCGGAAACCGCAGCGCGCCGATGGCGTTCACCTCCTGGTCGAAGTCCAGCTGGAAGGCAGGGGTCTCCGGTGGGCGGAAACGTGGCACGGGTTCCGGCCGGTCACCGAGCAGGCGGTCGATGAGTTCCGGAAGTCGGGTGCCGTAGCGCAGGGTCAGGTCGTTGCGGGGCAGGCGCAGCAGTTCGCCGATCCGCTCCAGACCGATTCCATGCAATGCGGTGATGTCAGCCGCGGGCAGGGGCAACACCGTGAGTGGCAGGGGCGACAGTGTCCGGCGCAGTGCGTCGCGCGCCAGCGGCCGGGCCGGATGCCGCAGATGCGCGAGCAGGCGGGCCGCCGCCGGAGTCCGTGCGATTCCGATGCGCGGGGTATAGCCGAGTTGCCGGAGGGTATCCCGGACCCGCGCCTCCAGCGCCGCCGTCCCACGGAACAGGCGCAGGCTGCGACCGACTTCGAGCAGGATGCGCCGCTCCCCGGGCTCCGGACAGACGTGATCGGTGAATTGCAGCAATACCGACGCGAGGGTCTGCAGGTGCTGCCGGATGATTTCCGGTTCGTAGTCCCGCACGATCGGGGCATTCAGCACGGCGAGGGCATCCGCCAGCGCCATGCCGGGCCGAACCCCGGCCTGGCGGGCCGAGCGGTTGGCGTCGTGCACTCTCGGCCGCGCGGAGTCTTCGGTGATGATCAGTGGTTTCGACGCCATGGAGCCGGTCTGTACCAGCGCATCCAGCGCCAGGTGGGGCAAATCCACGGCCAGCCAAAGCGCTTGCCCAGAGGCTGATTCGGTTTCCGGATTCCGCTCCGGGAGCACCGGCGGCAGCAGGGCGAGCTGCGGACCACCAACGGAGGCGCGGCGGGCGCCGGGTGAGCTGCGTACGCTGGTATGCCCCTGATCGTCGCGGGTCTTCACGATCCGGGCGCTTCCGGTTCAATAATCATCTCTTCGAATCGCCACGGGTTTGTCATCTGCAACCCGGCCGCCGGTGAACTTGATGACCTCCAGATGCAGCTGATCTCCGTCGGCCCGCCAGCGGATGCGCAGGTGGGCCGGCGAGGGCTGCGCTGCGGCTGCGGGTGGGCGATAGAGGAAGGCACAGGCATCGCCGGCACCGGCCGCGAGGCGCAGACGTCGCAGTGGGGCACTCCGGTTGCCGTGCAGCCACGCAAGCAGTGCGCCGGTCTTCGGGTGGCGCAGGATCTGCTCGCAGCTCCAGATGATGTCTTCCTCCGAAGCCGCCCGGATCACGAAGACCAGCCCGGGATCCACGCCCAGTTGCCGCCAACCCGGAACCCAGGGCGTGGCAGGCGGGGCGACCAGCATCACCCGGCGCCGTTCCCGGGTGCACGCGGCCAACACCGGCAGCAGCATGCGCGTTTCGCCGCAGCCGAAGGGGGTACCGATCAGCTCGGTCAGTTGCCCTCGCGGCCAGCCGCCCCGCAGCACCCGGTCGAGTTGCGCAAAACCGCTGGGGCGGGTCGGGGTCGCCGCCGGGGTGCCGGTGCCGCGCCCGCGCCAGAGACCGGGGTACGCGAGGAGTTCTTCCAGTGCCGACATGACTCAGGCGCCGGTGTCATCGCGGGGCCGCATCCATGCAACTGGCGTGAGTGAACAGCGGAGGGTCCCGGAGGGGGAGGGAGGTCGTGCTCCCGATGCCAAGGAGATTCGCATGATGTCCGGTGCCCCAGCTTCCAGAGGCTAGATTTCCAGCGTGCGCACCACGCCGACCCCGATGCCTTCGATCACCAGTTCCTGCCGGCCCGGATCGATCTCGATCGGCGCGTAATCGGGGTTGGCGGGCAGCAGACGCACCCGGTCCCCGGCACGTTGGAGGACTTTCACCGTGACTTCGTCTTCGATGCGGGCCACTACGATCTGGCCGTCACGCGCCTCCGGACTCTGCCGCACCGCGAGCAGGTCGCCGTCCAGGATGCCGGCATCGCGCATGCTGTCGCCACGGACCCGGAGCAGGTAGTCCGGGCGTGGATGGAACAGGCGCGGATCGATCCGGTAGCGCTCCTCGACGTGCTCGATGGCGAGGATCGGTGCGCCTGCGGCGACGCGTCCGACCAGCGGGATCTCCCCGGCAGGACCGGAACCGCCGGGTAGCCGGATCCCGCGCGCGCTGCCGCTGACGAGGTCTAGCGCGCCCTTGCGCGCCAGCGCGCGCAGATGGCACTCGGCCGCATAGGGGGAGCGGAAGCCGAAGGCCCGGCAGATCTCCTCGCGGGTCGGGGCCGAGCCCTGTTCCTCCATCTGCCCGCGGATGAAGGCGAGGATCTCCTGCTGGCGCGGGGTGAGTTTCATCGGTGGGCCGTTTTGTCGGGTGTACTGTTATTGCATACAGTATCTCTATGGAGGTGGTACTGCAAGGGGTGAATCAGGTTTGCGGACCAGTACCCAGGCTTCGCTCATAGACCTTCTGAGGAAAGCAAACCCTCCCGGTCATTTGTTGTGGGAGGCAAAGCCATTTGTTGTGGGAGGCAAAGCCATTTGTTGTGGGAGGCAAAGCCATTTGTTGTGGGAGGCGAGCCCTCTCGGCGACTGGGTGCTGGGCAGAGCACCGACAGCAGGGGCTTCGGTCGGCGCAGGGTCGCCCAGAGGGCTGGCCTCCCACAGGTGTGTGGGCCATCTGTTGTGGGAGGCGAGCCCTCTCGGCGACTGGGTGCTGGGCAGAGCACCGACAGCAGGGGTTTTGGTCGGCGCAGGGTCGCCCAGAGGGCTGGCCTCCCACAGGTGTGTGGGCCATCTGTTG
>SKQM01000109.1 GCA_007119005.1 Thioalkalivibrio sp. | reverse complement strand
GGTTGGGTCGGGACGCGGGCCCAACGGGTCATCTGTGATCCAGATCAAGAAAGCGCACCTTCTCCGGCGCCCCGGGGACGTTGACGGTTGCGGATGTGCGGCCCACCTGTCAGACTCCCCGGCGTTCAAAAAGCTTTGGCCTGGTTGGAGAATCTGATTTGAAACTCTTTCGCTCTGGTCGTGTAAAGGATTGCTCCATCTGCGTACTCACGCTCGCCGTCGTTGCGGGCGTGCCGATCATGGCGTCGGTCAGTGTGATGCTGTTCTTCTAGCAGAAACACCCAACGGGCCGATTCCGCTCCGGATTCTGCACGCTCCCAACATGCGTTTACAGGCTCGCCAGGCGCGAGCTGACCGCCCGTTATCGCGAAACCCGCGGAAAGACATCGGTCGGTGGTTTCCGGGCGGATGACCTTCCCGCCGCCTGTGGGTGGTGTTTTTCATGGATTCTGCCCGACGGCTCCATCCCTTCTGAGATTGCCCCTCCGGCCCGCTTCGGCGACACGGAGCGTCCGCGTTTGCCCATTCCCCGGCTATTTTCTCTCCGCCTGGTCCGGTCCAGCGCCGCCGACAGGAGAAGTTCGTTGCCATCGGCTATAAAAAGGGGCTGTCATCCCTTCTGCTCACGCGTGGACCATGTCGATTCGCTGGTTGCTGATGGTTCTTCTCCTGCTGGTGGCGACGCCGGGCTGCGGTGAACAGGCCCCAGGGTCTCTCCGGGCGGGCCCGGTGGAGACCGGCGATCTGGACAAGCTCCTGGAGCGGGGCGTTCTCCGGGTGATCGTTCCCGGCACCGCGCTGGGCGAGCCGTCGCTGCCGAGGCAGGGGTCGCCGGTGGCGCAACAGCGCGAATTGGCCGAAGCCTTTGCCCGTTCCCTGGGGCTGTCCATGGAACTGGTTCCGGTGTTCCGCCTGGGCGAGATGCTGCCACTGCTCGAGCAGGGACGGGCCGACATCATCGCCGCGAACCTCACCGTCACGCCCTTGCGGCAGGAGCGGGTCGACTTCTCCCTGCCCATCGACCACGTCTACGAGGTCGTGCTGGTCGCTGCTGCGAACGGCGACATCCACGCGGTCGAGGATCTGGCGGGCCGGAGCGTGATGGTGGACCGGGCGAGCTCGTTCTGGGAGACGATGACCGTACTGCGCGAGGAGCACCCGGACATCCACCTGCTGCCCGGGCTCGATCACTTCGACGACGAGTCCACGCTCGACATGCTGGTCGCGGGCCAGATCGATGCGACGGTGCGCGACAGCAACATCGCGGAGATGTACCTGAGCTACCGGGACGATCTGCGTCTGGGCTTTCCGCTTGGTGAGCGGCAGGCCATCGCTTGGGCCGTTCGTCCCCAGACGCCGCAGCTGCTCGCGGCCCTGAACCGCTTTCTGACGACGGAGAAGCTGACCCGGCCACGCGAAGCGCGCTACGTGGCCGATCTGCCGGAGCTGCGCGAGCGGCGCAGGTTGCGCATCCTGCTGCCCAATACGGCGGCTTCGTATTTCCTGTGGCGTGGGGAACTGGTCGGCTTCGAATACGAATTCGCCCGGCGTTTTGCCGAAGAGCATCGAATGCGGCTGGAAGTGGTGGTGCCACCGCATCAGGAGGTGTTGTTCACCTGGCTGGAAGAGGGACGCGCCGACATTGCAGGGGGGTTCCTGGAGCCGGTCGAGCCGGGATACGCGGCGGTCACCTTCACCAACCCCTGGCATCACGCACAGCCGCATCTGATCAGCAGGGCCGACGCGGATGAGATCGCGGACTGGGACGGGGTCGCGGGCAGTACCGTGGCGGCATTCACGGGCAGCATGCTCTGGTCCGAGCTGGAGCCGCTTGCGACCGAATACGGCTTTGAGCTTCTGCCGGTGTCGGGAATCGGCGGGGACATCGAGGACCTGGTCAACCGCCTGGTCGCGGGTGAGTTCGACCATGCGGTGGTCGAAGGCCAACTGCTGTCGATGGAGATGGCCCGCAGGGACGACGTCCGCAGCCAGTTCGAAGCGGGGTCGCCCGTGCCGCACACCTGGGCCGTGCGGTCCACCGATACCGAAATGCTCGAGGCCCTGAACGAGTTCTTCCGCAAGGAGCACCGCAGCGCCTTTTACAACATCCTCTATCGCCGCCATTTCGAGGACGAGCGCCGCCTCCGTCGCAAGTTCGACGATCTGGTCCGCTCGCCCGGTCAGTTGTCACCCTGGGACGACGTCGTTCAGCGCTATGCCGACATGCATGATTTCGACTGGCGCCTGATCGTCGCGCAGATGTATCAGGAAAGCCGCTTCGACCCGACTGCACGTTCGCCGATGGGTGCCACGGGTTTGATGCAACTGATGCCACGGACCGCGCAACAGGTCGGGGTGCAGAATATCGACGACCCTGTGGAAAACATACGCGGCGGTGTCGCCTATCTCGACTGGGTGCGGCAGCGCCTGCCCGAAGACCTGTCCGTTGCGGACCGCATCTGGTTTACGCTCGCCGCCTACAATGCCGGAGTGGGCCACGTGCTGGATGCGCGCCGCCTGGCCGCGCAGAAGGGCTGGGACAGCGATCGCTGGTTCGACAATGTGGAGAACGCGATGCTTCTGCTGTCGCAACGCAAGTATCATTCGCAGGCGCGCCACGGTTATGTCCGTGGTAGCGAGCCGGTTGCCTACCTGAACAACATCAGTGCAAGGTTCAAGGCCTATGTGCAACTGACCGAGGACCAGGCCACGTTCACCGATGCGAACGGGGGGCTGGCCACGGGGCAGGAATTCGCTGAAACCATCCGCTAAGGAGAAGGCAATGAGTTGGGTAATCGATCTGGCCGCACTCACGATGAACGACGTGGCCCAGGTGGGCGGCAAGAACGCCTCGCTGGGCGAACTCCTCGGCAACCTGGCCGAGGCGGGGGTGCAGGTGCCGGGCGGCTTCGCCACCACCGCGGACGCCTTTCGCGCCCATCTCGCGCAGCACGGACTGGACGAGCGCATCAAGGCGCGTCTGGACGGTCTGGACATCGACGACATTCAGTCGCTGCAGGCCGCGGGGCGCGAGGTGCGGGAGTGGATCGAGCAGGCCGCGCTGCCCCCGGAACTCGAAGCGGCCGTGCGTGAACACTACGCCCGGCTCGGCGCGGACGCGCCAGTGGCGGTGCGATCGTCCGCGACCGCAGAGGACCTGCCGGAGGCGTCTTTTGCCGGGCAGCAGGAGACCTACCTGAACGTACGCGGCATCGACGAGGTGCTGTCTTCGCTGCGCATGGTCTTTGCCAGCCTCTACAACGACCGTGCGATCGCCTACCGCGAACATCAGGGGTTCGCGCACGACGAGGTCGCGCTCTCCGCCGGCGTCCAGCGGATGGTGCGCTCGGACATCGGCTGCAGCGGTGTGATGTTCACGCTGGACACCGAAACCGGGTTCCGGGATGCGGTGTTCATCACCGGCGCCTGGGGGCTCGGCGAGACGGTGGTGCAGGGGTCGGTGAACCCGGACGAGTACCAGGTCTACAAGCCCGGGTTGCGTGCGGGCAAGCACGCGATCATCGGGCGGACCCTGGGCAGCAAGGCGATCCGCATGGTGCTGACCGACGGTGGCGGGACGCGCGTGGAAGACACGCCGGACGATTTGCGCAGCCGCTTCTGCCTCAGCGACGAACAGGTGCATACGTTGGGCCGTTACGCGGTGGCGATCGAGGACCACTACGGCCGCCCGATGGACATCGAGTGGGCGGAAGACGGGGAGACCGGCGAGCTGATGATCGTGCAGGCACGCCCCGAAACCGTCGAGAGCCGCGCGGAGGTCGGGGTCAGCGAGACCTATCGCCTTTCCCGGCACGACAGGACGCCGCTGACCATCGGGCGTGCGATCGGCGGGCGCATCGGTGCCGGCCGGATCCGGGTGGTCGATTCCCCCGATTCGATGCACACCGTCGAGAAGGGGGACATCCTGGTCGCGGACATGACCGACCCCGATTGGGAGCCGATCATGAAACGCGCGTCTGCGATCGTCACCAACCGCGGCGGGCGTACCTGCCACGCGGCGATCATCGCGCGCGAAATGGGTATTCCGGCGGTGGTCGGCTGCGGGGACGCCACCGACGTTCTGATCGACGGCATGGACGCGACCGTTTCCTGCGCCGAGGGCGACGATGGCTTTGTCTACGAGGGGAAGATCCCCTTCGAGGTGCAGCGCACCGGCGCCGGAGACCTGCCGCCGCTGCCCGTGAAGCTGATGCTGAACGTGGCCAATCCCGGCCGGGCCTACACCTTCTCGCGGCTGCCGCACGCGGGTATCGGCCTGGCGCGTCTCGAGTTCATCATCAACAGCCACATCGGCATCCACCCGCTCGCGCTGCTGGACTACCCGAACGTGCCGGGCGACGTGAAGGGCGAGATCGCGGCCAGGATTGCCGGGTTCGACGACCCGGTGGAGTTTTTCGTGCGCAGGCTGAGCGAGGGCGTCGGCACGCTCGCGGCGGCCTTCGCGCCGCACCCGGTGATCGTGCGCCTGTCGGATTTCAAGAGCAATGAATATGCGCACCTGCTGGGCGGGCGCGCCTACGAGCCCGACGAGGAAAACCCGATGCTCGGGTTCCGGGGGGCGTCCCGATACCTGGCCGACTCCTTCCGGCCGGCGTTTTCGCTGGAATGCCGGGCCCTGAAGCGGGTCCGCGAGGACATGGGCCTGGACAACGTGGAGGTGATGGTGCCCTTCGTACGCACCGTCGCCGAGGCGGAGGGCGTGCTCCGGGTCCTGGAAGAGGAGGGCCTGAAGCGCGGGGAAAACGGGCTGAAGATCGTGATGATGTGCGAGATCCCGTCCAACGCGCTGCTGGCGGATCGCTTCCTCGATCTCTTCGACGGCTTCTCGATCGGTTCCAACGACCTCAACCAGCTCACGCTCGGCCTCGACCGGGATTCGGCACTGGTGGCCGCGAGCTTCGACGAGCGTGACGACGCGGTGAAGGCGCTGCTGTCGATGGCGATCCGCACAGCGCGGGAGAAGGGCAAGTACGTGGGTATCTGCGGGCAGGGCCCTTCCGACCACATGGATCTCGCCGAGTGGCTGGTGGCCGAGGGGATCGAGAGCATGTCGCTGAATCCGGATTCGCTGATCCCCACCTGGGAGCGTATTGCGGAGACGCTTGCCCGTGAATGAGCCGGCCCGGCCGCAGGTCTATCTGCTCTCCGACGGCACCGGAATCACCGCCGAGACCCTGGCGCGGACGCTGCTGACCCAGTTCGAGGGTCTGCACCCCGGCTGGCATCTGCGGCCCTTCGTCCGCAGCCAGGAACACCTGGAAGATATCTTCGAGCGGATGCGGACCGGGCCGCAGCCGGCGCTGGTTGTCGCGACCTTCGCCGACGCGACGCTGCGGGCATACCTTCGGGAATGTCCGGTGCCGGTGGTGGACATCTTCTCCGATCACCTGCAGCAGCTCGAACAGGTCTTCGGGCGCAAGGCCGAATCCGTCTCCGGTCGCGCACACGGCATCGGCGACATGGCCCGTTACGACCGCCGCATCGAGGCGCTGAATTTCACTCTCGCGCACGATGACGGCCTCGCGACCGGCGATATCGGCCACGCGGAAGTGGTGCTGATGGGTGTGTCGCGTTCGGGCAAGACGCCGACCTGTCTCTACCTGGCGATGAACTACGGCATGTTCGCCGCCAACTACCCGCTGATCCCCGAGGACATGACCGGCGATACCCGGCTGCCCAGCTCACTGCGCGGCCTGCGCGGACGGCTGCTGGGCCTGGTGATCTCCCCCGAGCGCCTCGCCCACATCCGGGAGTCGCGACGGCCTGGCAGCCGATATGCAAGCCTCGTACAGTGCCGGGACGAGTGCCTCGCGATCGACGAATTCCTCTACCGCGAGCACATCCCGCGGCTCGAGGTCACCCACCTCTCCGTCGAGGAGATCGCCAGCCGGGTCCGCGCGCAACTTGCCTGAGGGCGGCGCACCATGATGGTGCTCTAGTTTGCACCATAATGGTGCATTGCGGCGCGTGCGAGCTTGGCAATTCGGCTGGCATCGCTGTCCCGGAGCCGGCCCGATTCCTGCTTTCGATCATCGCGTGACAGGCCACCTGGAAGAGATGAAAAGCGCGCCCACCGGGCTCCGCGAGGAGGGCTGGCGTGCGCGGCTGGACCTGGGCTTCGAGGCTGGACCCGACCGCACCGTGCTCCGGCGCCGGCGCCATCACGGCCCGCTGCGAGTGCAGCGCGTGTTTCACCCCGAGGGCGATCCCTGTCACAGCTATCTGCTGCACCCTCCGGGAGGCGTGGTCGGCGGCGATGAACTCGAGATTCGCGTGGACAGCGCAACGGGTGCTCACGCGTTGATCACCACCCCGGCGGCGGGCAAGTTCTACCGATCGGCCGGTGCCACCGCCGTGCAGCGCCAGCACTTCCGGGTCGGCGCAGACGCCGCGCTGGAGTGGTTGCCGGCGCTGAACATCCTGCACGCGGGGGCCCGGGTCGAGATGCGCAGCCGCTTCGACGTCGCGCCCGGTGGACGGTTGTTGGCCTGGGATGTTCTCGGCCTCGGGCGGCCGGGCAGTGGTGATCGCTTCGAACACGGCTCCTGCGACCTCAGTCTGGACGTGGTCGCGGCGGAGCGGACGATTCTTGCCGAGCGTCTGCGCCTGCAGGGCGGCACACCGATGCTGCAGGCGCCCTGGGGACTGCAGGGCAAGGGCTATCTGGCGACACTGGTCGCGTGGCCGGCCACACCGGCGATGCTCGCCGAATTGCGTGCCCAGATGGGAGCGTTCGGAACGGACCCGGTGATGGGATGCACCCTGTTGCCCGGAGGCCCCGGCGTGGACGGGGGCACCCGGGACACCGGCCTGCTCGTCTGCCGCTGGCTCGCGCAGTCCGGTGAGGCCCTCTGGGAGGCCATGGTGCGGGCATGGTTCCTGCTAAGACCGCTGGTGATGGGGCGACCCGCCTGTCCGCCGCGCATCTGGTCGACCTGAAATCGGAGTTCTGGAATGGAATTGACCCCCAGGGAAAAAGACAAGCTGCTGCTCTTCACCGCCGCCCTGGTGGCCGAGCGCCGGCGCGACCGCGGCCTGAAGCTGAACTACCCCGAGGCCGTCGCGCTGATCTCGGCGGCGATCCTCGAAGGCGCACGCGACGGCCGTACGGTCGCGGAACTGATGGCCCTGGGGGGCGAGATCCTGACCCGCGAGGACGTGATGGCGGGAGTCCCGGAAATGATTCCCGAAGTGCAGGTGGAAGCGACCTTCCCCGACGGGACCAAGCTGGTGACGGTCCATGAACCGATTCGTTGATCGGGGCCGGCGTGGGTTTGGGGATTGGGCGTGGTCCAACCGTGAGGCGGAAGGGTTCGATCCGGGCGGTGCGTCAGCGGGTGTCGGCCGCATGGATGCGGCCATCAAGCCTACAGGGATGTATTCACGGCGTCCCGCTGACGCATCGCCCGGATCGAACCCCGGGCACGGCCGAGCTGAGTCGAAGATGGGGGGAGGGCCAGAATGACACCCGGTGAGTACCTGCTCGAAGAGGGCGAGATCGAGCTGAATGAGGGGCGCCCGACCGTCACGCTGGCGGTGACCAACACCGGGGACCGCCCGGTGCAGGTCGGGTCGCACTACCACTTCCACGAGGTCAACAACGCGCTCGACTTCGATCGGGCGGCTGCGCGCGGGTTTCGTCTGGACATTCCGGCCGGCACCGCGGTGCGCTTCGAGCCGGGACAGACGCGGACCGTGAACCTGGTGGCCTACGCCGGCGCACGCCGGGTCTACGGGTTTCAGGGACGGGTGATGGGCGGACTCGACGAGGAGCCGGGACGATGAGCATACGGATTTCGCGGGCCGCCTACGCGGACATGTATGGCCCGACGGTGGGCGACCGGGTGCGGCTGGCCGATACCGAACTGTTCGTGCGGGTCGAGCGGGACTACACGATCTACGGCGACGAAGTGAAGTTCGGCGGCGGCAAGGTGATCCGCGACGGCATGGGGCAGAGCCAGCGGCTCGGCGCCCAGGTGGCCGATACCGTGATCACCAACGCATTGATCATCGATCACTGGGGTATCGTGAAAGCCGACATCGGCCTGCGCAACGGTCGCATCCAGGCGATTGGCAAGGCGGGAAACCCGGACATCCAGCCGGGCGTGAACATCATCGTGGGTCCCGGGACCGAGGCGATCGCCGGCGAAGGCATGATCGTGACCGCCGGCGGCATCGACGCCCACATCCACTTCATCTGCCCGCAGCAGATCGAAGAGGCGCTGATGAGCGGTGTGACCACGATGATCGGCGGTGGCACCGGCCCAGCGACCGGCACGAACGCCACCACCTGCACGCCTGGGATCTGGCACATCCAGCGCATGCTCGAAGCCGCCGATGCGTTCCCGATGAATCTCGGGTTCCTGGGGAAAGGCAACGCGAGCCTGCCGGACGCGCTGCGCGAGCAGGTGGAGGCCGGCGCCCTCGGGTTCAAGCTGCACGAGGACTGGGGCACCACGCCGGCGGCGATCGACAACTGCCTGAGTGTCGCGGAGGAATACGACGTTCAGGTCGCGATCCACACCGACACGCTGAACGAGTCCGGGTTCGTCGAGGACACGCTGGCGGCGATGAAGGGCCGCACCATCCACACCTACCACACCGAG
>SKQM01000116.1 GCA_007119005.1 Thioalkalivibrio sp. | reverse complement strand
TTCGCAGGATTCTGGAGCGGGAAACGAGACTCGAACTCGCGACCCCAACCTTGGCAAGGTTGTGCTCTACCAACTGAGCTATTCCCGCAGCGGTTCCAGGCCGCGTATTTTACAGACTCCGTGTAGCCCGTCAACAGATATCGCAACGCTCTGATTTTTCCAGGATTGTCGGGAACGCTTCACGCCCGCACAGGTACAGCCGGCCCCGCCAGGCGAGCGGGCCGCCCAACCCGTCAGGCCGGATGTCACCGCGGGGTGACAGACGCCCGGGGTGTTGGCAGGATGTCATCGACGGAGCAGAAGGTGAACGGCATGAATGAGAAGGTCTGGAACCGGCGGGAGACACTGGCTTTGCTGCTCGCGGCTGCGTTGGCGCCCGTTGTTGGATCGGGGAGCACGGGGAACGGGGGCAGCTCCCGTGATGAGCCCCGGATCGGCCTGGCGCTGGGCAGTGGCGGCGCGCGCGGGCTCGCCCACCTGCAGGTCTTCGAAGTGCTGGATGCGCTCGAGCTTCGGCCGCACCGGATATCGGGGGCGAGTATCGGGGCAATCATGGGTTCCCTCTACGCGGCGGGCCTGTCGGCCAGCGAAATCCACGACGCGCTCGACAGCGTCACCAAGGCCCGCGACGAGGGTTGGTTTGAGGCCCTGCTCTCCCGGGAACTGACCCGCTGGTTGCGCTTCATCGAACCCGGCGCGGCACGCGGCGGCGTGGCTCGATCCGACGCCTTCATCGAATTCCTGAAGGAAACCGCTGGAGTGTCCACGTTCGACGAACTGGAGATCCCTCTGCGGGTCGTCGCCACCGATTTCTGGAGCCGCGAAATGGTGGTCTTCGACAGCGGCGATCTCTGGCCCGCGGTTCAGGCCAGCATGGCCGTGCCAGGTCTGTTCAAGCCGGTCGAACATCAGGGCCGCCTTCTGGTCGATGGCGGCCTCACCAACCCGGTGCCGTTTGACCTGCTCGAGGACTGCGACCTGATCATCGCGGTGGACGTGCTGGGAATCCGTACGCCGGAGGGAGCCGAAGAAGTCCCATCGTCGATGGACAGCATCTTCAACACCTTCCAGATCATGCAGAGCTCGATCCTGGCCGAGAAGCTGAAGCGGCAGCAGCCGGACATCCTGGTCCAGCCGGACATCAAGGACGTACGGGTGCTAGATTTTTACCGTTTCGAAGATATCTTCGAGCAGGGCCGCCCCGCGCGGGACGAACTCGAGGCGGAGCTGCGCGAGCGGCTGGGACGACCCGCTGGCTGAGCAAGGCTGGCGTCAGGCCACCCGACGCGCCGCGATCATGTACTGCACCATCGACACCAGCGTCAGCACCGCGGCGAGGTAGAGCAGCCATTCTCCGATGGCGAACATCGGTATGGGGCCGACCGGAACCGCCCAGAGCAGCAGGAAGATGGACACCATCTGCGCGGTCGTCTTGACCTTCCCGACCCAGGACACCGCGACCCGGGCCCGTTTCCCGACTTCGGCCATCCACTCGCGCAGCGCCGAAATCGCGATCTCGCGACCAATGATCACGATCGCGGCGATGCTGATGCCCAGCGCGGCAGACGAGTCAACCACCAACACCAGCGCCGCTGCGACGATCAGCTTGTCCGCGACCGGATCGAGAAACGCACCGAAGCGCGACTCCACCTCGAGACGGCGGGCGAGGTAGCCGTCCAGCCAGTCGGTGAGCCCCGCCAGCGCGAAGATCAGCGCCGCGACGATGCCGCCCCAGGGCGCGGGCAGCGCGTAAAACAGCACCACCATCAATGGGATGAGGGCGATGCGCGACCAAGTCAGCCAGGTGGGCAGTTTGCGTAGCATCTCAGCTCTCGTGAAAACCCTCGTAGATCGCACGGGCCAGGCCCCTGCTGATACCCGGGACCTTCGCCAGTTCATCCGCGCCGGCCCGCGCGATGCCCTGCATCCCGCCGAAGTGCCGAAGCAACGCGGCCCTGCGCTTCGGGCCCAGGCCCGGGATGCCCTCGAGGCGTGATTCCCGGCGCGCCCTGGCACGTCTCGCCCGATGCCCGGTGATCGCAAAGCGATGGGCCTCGTCGCGGATCTGCTGGATCAGGTGCAGGGCGCTGGACTGCGCAGGCAGTATAGAAGGGCCATCCACCCCGCTCAACACCAGCGTTTCCATGCCCGGGCGCCGTTCCACCCCCTTCGCCACCCCGACCACGCGCAGTCCCTCCATCCCGGCGGCCTGCAAGACATCCAGCGCCTGGTTCACCTGGCCCTTCCCGCCATCGATGAACAGAATATCCGGTACCCGGCCCTCGCCCTTCTTCAGCCTGGCGAACCGGCGCTCCAGCGCCTGGTGCATCGCGGCGTAGTCGTCACCGGGCTCGATCCCCGCGATGTTGAAGCGGCGGTAGTCCGACTTGATCGGCCCCTCCGGCCCGAACACCACGCAGGAGGCGACGGTACCCTCCCCCTGCGTGTGGGAGATGTCGAAGCACTCCATCCGGGTGGGGAGTTCGGGCAGGTTCAGGGCCTGCGCCAGCGCTGCCAGCCGCGCCTGCTGCCCGGCCTTCCCTGCGAGGTGTGCCTGCAGCGCCAGCCGTGCATTGCGTTCCGCCATACGCAACCACTCGGCACGCTCCCCGCGCAGTGACCATGCCAGATGCACCCGGCTGCCACGACGCTGCTGCAGCAGCTCCTCGAGGGCTTCGGGCGCTTCGGGCCGGTGCGACACCAATACCCGGCGCGGCGGCTCCCGCTCTGCGTAGTACTGGGCGAGAATCGCGGCCATGATTCCAGCGTCGTCAGCCTCGTCGGGCAAGCGCGGGTAGCGCACGGTGTTGCCAAGATTCTGGCCGTTGCGCACGAAGAAGATCTGCACCGCCGCTGCCCCGCCCTCACGCGCCAGGGCAAACACGTCGGCGTCCCCCTCGCCCCCGGCCACGTATTGCTGCTCCGAGATCTGGCGCAGGTTCGCAATCTGATCGCGCAGCCGTGCCGCGCGCTCGAACTGCAGTTCGTCCGCGGCGCTTTCCATGCGCTGCACCAGATTTCCGATCACCTGGTCGCTCCGGCCCTGCAGGAAGCTGACCGCGGCCTCGATATCCGCCGCGTATTCTTCGGGCTCGATGTACCCGACACAAGGCGCGGTGCAGCGCCCGATCTGGTACTGCAGGCAGGGCCGGCTGCGATGCGCAAACATGCTGTCCTCGCACTGGCGCACGAGAAACAGCTTCTGCAGCAGGTTCAGCGTGTCGCGAACCGCTACCGCTGACGGATAGGGCCCGAAATAGCGAACCCCTTTCTTCCGCGCGCCCCGGTGGAAACCGAGGCGCGGGTATTCGTGATTGGAAACAAAGATATAGGGGAAGCTCTTGTCATCCCGAAGCAGGATGTTGTAGCGCGGCCGGTGGCGCTTGATCAGGTTGGCCTCGAGCAGCAGCGCCTCGGCCTCGGTCTCGGTGACCGCGACCCGGATCGACGCGATCTGCGACACCATGACCCGCGTCTTCGGGCTGCGCTCCCCCGCGATGCGGAAGTAGCTGGCGATGCGCTTGCGCAGGCTCTTGGCCTTGCCGACGTAGATCACGGTCCCTTCGGCGTCCAGCATCTGATAGACGCCGGGGGCCTGCGTGCAGGTGCCCAGGAAGGCCTTGTGATCGAACGGTGCCGCGGTCTCCTTCATGCCCCTCAGGATAAACGCGTGCGGATCTCCCGGAACAATGCCTCGAACATCTCTGGCGTAAGACGACGCGTCTGGGTGTTGTACCGCGAGCAGTGATAGGAATCGAAAAGAACCCGCCCTTCCCCGAGGTCGTGTTCGGCACCGTGCGCGAAGCGGTGCCCGGCCGGGGTCCGGTTCGACGCACGCAGCACCGCGTCATGCGCGATGCGCCCAAGCGCGAGGATCACGCGCGGCGAGACGGCTGCGATCTCGGCGGCAAGATAGCCGTTGCAGCTGCGGATCTCGACCGGCGTGGGCTTGTTCTGCGGCGGCAGGCATTTCACGGCGTTGGTGATGCGGCAGCCCAGCAGCGCAAGGCCGTCGTCCCGACCAACCGCCTGCGGCTGACTCGCGAAACCGAACGAGTGCAGCGTCTGGTAGAGCAGGATCCCGGCGTGGTCGCCAGTGAACGGCCGCCCGGTTGCGTTCGCGCCGTGCATTCCGGGCGCAAGCCCGACGATCAGCAACTGGGCGTCCACCGGACCGAATGGAGCGACCGGGGCCGCGTGATAGGAGGGGTGTTCCACGCGCACGGTCGCGAGGTGTCCGGCAAGACGCGGACACCGGGTGCAGGCCGGATCGAAGATCGACGGAGCGTTCACCAGCGCGAGTACGGATGGCGGGCGAGTTCGGAATTGTAGTAGCGCGGGTCGGCGGAGACTTCTTCGCCGAGCCAGTCGGGCCGTTCGAAGGCCTCTTCGGCATCGCCGAGCTCGATCTCCGCGACGATCAGGCCCTCGTTTTCGCCGGCAAACTCGTCGATTTCCCACAGATGGCCCTGATGCCGAACCTCGTGGCGGGTCTTCTCGACGACCTCCCCGGCCAGCTCCGAGAGCATCACCTCGGCCTGCTCCACGGGGATCGGGTATTCAAATTCGAGCCGCTCGACCCCGAGGGTGGCGCTCTTGATGTTGAGGTTGGCCCGATCGCCGTCGATCCGCACGCGCACGGAGGCGCGGGTGTTTCCACAGAGGTAGCCCTGGCGAAGAACGTGTGATGCGTGCACCTTCGAACGCCAGTTATCGTTTTTCAACAGGAATTTGCGTTCGATTTCTCGAGCCATTTCCGATGTTTTTGGCGGCCTCTGGCCGCGATTCGCGAGCAGATTACATGCGGATCAGGTTTGCGCCCCAGGTGAAGCCGCCGCCGAACGCCTCGGTGAGGATCAATTCACCCGGCTTGATCCTGCCGTCCCGCACCCCGACATCCAGTGCGAGCGGAATCGACGCCGCCGAGGTGTTGCCGTGGGTCTCGATCGTGACCACCACGCGATCCATCGACATCGCCAGCTTCTTCGCCGTCGCCTGGATGATGCGGATGTTCGCCTGGTGCGGCACCAGCCAGTCGACATCACCCTTGCCAATGCCGTTATGCGCCAGCGTCTCGTCGACGATCTGGTCCAGCGTGTTGACCGCCACCTTGAACACCGCGCGGCCTTCCATGCGGATCTTGTCGTCGGTGACATCGTTGCGCGATGGCCCAGCCGGCACCTCGAGCAGGGAGCGATGGGCACCGTCGGCGTGCAGGTGGGTCGAGATCACTCCCGGCGCGTCCGACCGCGAGAGGATCACCGCCCCGGCCCCGTCGCCCCAAAGGATGCAGTTGCCACGGTCGGTGTAGTCGGTGATCCGGGACAACGTCTCTGCACCCACAACGAGTGCGTGCCGGCATTGCCCGCCGCGAATGAACTGGTCGGCAATGCCCACCGCGTACACGAAGCCGCTGCAGACCGCCTGGATGTCGAACGCAGGACAGCCCCCCACCTCCAGCTTGGCCTGCAACAGGCAGGCGGTGCTCGGGAAGATCTGGTCCGGGGTCGTCGTCGCGACCAGGATCATGTCGAGGTCGGAAGCGCGCAGACCAGCCGCATCGAGCGCCCGCCGCGAGGCATGCAGCGCGAGGTCGGAAGTGGTTTCGCCGGGCGCCGCCATGTGCCGCTGGCGGATCCCGGTGCGTTCGAAGATCCACTCGTCGCTGGTGTCGATCATCTTTTCGAGATCGGCATTGGTCAGCACGCCCGAAGGCAGGTAGCTGCCGGTACCCGAGACGCGGGCGTAATTCACACTTCCACCTCCTGACGCAGCATGCGACCGAGCTGCTTGTCGATCCGCTGCGGAACGTTGGCCTCGGCCTCCTTGCGCGCGATGCGAATGGCGTTCTGGAATGCCAGTTCGTCCGCGCCACCGTGGCTTTTGATCACGATCCCCTGCAGACCGAGCAGTGAGGCGCCGTTGTAGCGTCGGGGGTCGATGCGATTACGAAAACGGTTCAGGACCGGCAGCGCGGCCAGCCCACGCAACCGCGTGATCCAGGAACGCTTGAACTCGGCCCGGATGTTGTCGGCGATCATGCGCGCGACGCCTTCGCTGGTCTTCAGCGCAACGTTGCCGACGAAGCCGTCGCAGACGACCACGTCGACGTCGCTGCAATAGACATCGTTACCCTCGACGAAGCCGATGTAGTTCAGCGAGGACTTTTCCAGCAGGTGCGCGGCCTCGCGCACGCGGTCGTTGCCCTTGATCGCCTCCGAGCCAATGTTCAGAAGCCCGACCCGGGGCGCCTCGAGGCCGTCGATGGAGGTCACCAGCACCGATCCCATCACCGCGAACTGGTACAGATGCGCCGCCTCGACGTCGATATTCGCGCCGAGATCCAGCATGTGGGTGTGTCCGAACAGCGACGGCAGCGCGGTGGCGATCGCCGGCCGGTCAATGCCGGCCAGGGTCTTCAGCACGTAGCGCGCGGTCGCCATCAGTGCCCCGGTGTTGCCGGCGCTCACGCAGGCGGCCGCGCTGCCCAGCTTGACCAGGTCGATCGCCTTGCGCATGGAGGAGTCGCGCTTGTTGCGCAGCGCCACCGCCGGCAGTTCTTCCATCCCGACGGTCTGGGAGGCGTGCACCACCTGCGCGCGGGCCCTGGCCGTCTCGGGCCAGTGCCGCATGTGCGCTGCGACCACGGCCTCGTCGCCGACCAGCAACAGATGGATGTCACTCATCTCCTGCAGCGCGCCGAGGGCAGCCGGCATGATCACGGAGGCACCGTGGTCTCCGCTCATCACGTCCAGCGCAATGGTGTAGCTGTGGCTCATGGCGATCGCGACCTGCCCTCGCAATGCATGCTCCGCCGGCCGCCTCCGTACGGAGGACGCGGGGAGCGCTCACCGGTCTTGGGAATCCGCGCGCCTGCCGGAAGCCGGGCACCGGCACGGGGGACCGCCGTGAAGAGGCGGCCCGGGAAACAATCTTACAACCGATGGAAACCCGCTCGCGCCGCAGCGCCAGGCCGCAAGCAGAAACGCGGCGCCAGCGCTACGGCCCGGGCGTGAGCGAGGGAAGCGGGATTCAATCCTCGTCGTCCTCGACGGCGACGTCCTTCTGGATCACCTGGCGCCCGCGGTAGAAACCGTCCGGGGACACGTGGTGACGGCGATGGACCTCGCCAGTGGTCGGCTCGATCGAGAGCGTCGCGCCCTTCAGGGCATCGTGCGCCCGGCGCATGCCGCGCTTCGAAGGGGTCATTCGGGCTTGCTGAACTGCCATGATGCTGTCTCCAATTTGCGTAGCCCCGGAAAACCGGGCGCAGTGTATAAGGTTTACCGGCCTGCTGTCAGAGCGGTTTACGCAGCTTCTTCAATACCGCGAACGGATTGTCTTCCTGCCTCCCGCGACCCTCGCCCGGTTCGAACTCGCGCCGCGGGCCCTGTGCACAGTCTTCGTGCCGGGGCGACAGGGGCAGCGCGAGGAGGATCTCCTCCTCCACGAACCCGGCAGGCCGCAGCAGACCGTCCTCGTCCAGCTCCACGATGTCCTGCCCTTCTCCGAGCGCTTCCGGCAGACCTTGCGGGCCAACCAGAACCACGTCGGGCTGCAGGCTGAACCTCCAGGTCATCGGCTGCAGGCAGCGCTGGCACTGCTGCCCCAGCTCGCCGGCGATCGTTCCCTGAAGCCGAATCTCCCCGAGCATCCCGCGCGTCAGACCGATCGCCACGCTGACCTCCAGCGGCGCCTCTTCCGGCACCACCGCAGCCAGCCGCGGCAAATCCTTCCGACCGAATTGCCCCTCCCATTGCTGGTCGAGGGCGCGCGGCTGAAAGGGGTCCAGGGAAACGGGAACACGGCTCATCTCAAGGGCGCGGAATATACGCGCGCGCGGGTTTTCTGTCAAAGCGAACAGAGGCTTAACTTGCAGCCCCGCCAACGCTTTCGGATACTGCACTGCCACAAACCTCACAGGAACCGCCGGGCGTGATTCCGATCCGAAAACTTCTGATCGCCAACCGCGGCGAGATCGCCGTGCGCCTGATCCGCGCCTGCGCGGAGATGGGCATCACCTCGGTGGCGGTGTTCACCGACGCGGACCGTCACGCCCTGCACGTGAAGAAGGCCGACGAGGCCTACTCCATCGGTCCGGACACGATGGGCGGCTACCTGAACATGCACCGTCTGATCAACGTGGCCCGGGCGGCCGGCTGCGACGCGGTTCACCCGGGTTACGGCTTCCTGTCGGAGAACCCGGAGTTCGCGGCCGCCTGCGCGGCGCGGGGCATCCGCTTCGTCGGGCCCTCGGCGGCCGTGATCCGGCGTATGGGCAACAAGGTCGCGGCCCGCGAGGCGATGATCGCCGCGGGCGTGCCGGTCGTACCGGGATCCGAGGGCAACCTGGAGGACGCCGAGGCTGCACTGCCGGTCGCAGAACGTGTCGGCTACCCGGTGATGCTCAAGGCCACCAACGGGGGCGGCGGCCGGGGTATCCGTCTGTGCGACGATCCGGACAGCCTGCGCCGAAACTTCGAGCGTGTGCGTTCGGAGGCGACCCGGGCGTTCGGGAGTACCGAGATCTTTCTGGAAAAGGCCATCGTCAACCCGCGCCATATCGAGGTTCAGGTACTGGCCGACGGCTATGGCAACGTGGTCCACCTGTTCGAACGCGATTGTTCGATCCAGCGCCGGCACCAGAAGCTGGTCGAGATCGCGCC
>SKQM01000091.1 GCA_007119005.1 Thioalkalivibrio sp. | reverse complement strand
TTGGTTGTCTCCTGCGCGTTGTAGAAATCGGATGGTGGTGAGATCGGTGGGTCAGAGTAGAAAGACCGATAGCCGATAACAAATAGATAAATTAGATGGGATAGATTGTTCTTCGTCTATGGGTGGCCAGGGACGATGGAGATCCCTGCGCAAACGCGGGGTCGTGCCCGACCCATTCGCGGGATTATCACCCAATTCGGTTGTGGTTGGAATGCCTGATGCCGGTGCAATGCCCGTTATTCATGCACCCGAACGCACCGGTATGGCACGTTTGGGATCAACCCGGGCCAGGTAAGGCGTCTGCGGCACGTGCCTCCTGCGAACGGTCACGAGCGAGGTAGAGGTAGACGGCGGGCACCACGAAGAGCGTGAAAAGAGTACCGATGGTCATGCCGCTCGCGATCACCAGGCCCATCGCAAAGCGGGAGCCCGCGCCGGCACCGCTGGCGAGCAGCAGCGGCACCATGGCGATCACGGTGGCCGCGGTAGTCATCAGGATGGGCCGCAGGCGCAGGCTCGCGGCCTCCTCGATCGCCTCGCGCATCGACCGGCCCTGCGCCTGGAGCTGGTTGGCGAATTCGACGATCAGGATGCCGTGCTTGGCGATCAGGCCGATCAGCGTGACCAGCCCCACCTGCGTGTAGATGTTCAGCGAGGTGAAGCCCAGGCTGATGAACACGAGTGCCCCGGCAATCGACATCGGCACGGTCATGAGCATGATCAGCGGGTCACGGAAGGATTCGAACTGTGCGGCCAGCACCAGGTAGATCACCACTAGCGCGAAGAAGAAGGTGACCGCGAACTGCGCACCCTCCGCCTTCAGCTGGCGGGACTGCCCGGCGTAGTCCACCGTGTAGCCGGCAGGAAGCACCTCGGCCGCGATTCCGTCCAGCAGGTCGAGCGCCTCGCCGAGGGTCACACCGGGACGCGGCACCCCGGACAGCGTCACCGCGTTGAGTTGTTGGAAACGCTGCAGGCGTCGCGGCACCACGGTCTCCGCCAGCGTCACGATGTTCGACAGGGGCACCGGTTCGCCATCGCGGGTCCGGGTGTAGAGTTCGGCCAGCTGGTCCGGGTTCAAGCGCTCGGTTCGCTGCACCTGGGGGATCACCCGGTAGCTGCGGCCGTCCATCGCAAAACGCCCAGTGAAGGCGCCCGCCAGCAACGGCGCGAGGTCGGCGTTCAGCGTGGCCATGTCGATGCCCATCAGGGCCGCCTTGTCACGGTCGATCTTCAGGTCGACGCGCGGCTTGTCGAAATCCAGATCGGAGTCCATGAAGATGAAGCGCCCGCTGGCCATTGCGCGCCCGATGATCTCGTCGGCCAGTTCACCCAGGTTCTCGATCGGTCCGGTGGAGCCGATCACCATGCTCACCGGGGCGCCGCCGCCGGGGCTGGGCAGCGACGGGGGTTCGATCGCGAAGATGCTCAGCGCCGGGATGCGATCCAGGCGCGGCTGCAGGTCCTGTTCCAGGATCTCGCTCGTCCTGCGTGCGCGCTCGTCCCAGGGCGCCATCACGAAACCTCCAATGGCCTCGTTGGTCGCGGGCGTGGCCCCGCCGCCGAAGCCGTTCACGATGAAGGTGTTGCGCAGCTCGGGAATCTCGCCCATGAAGTCATCGATCAGGCGGGTGTTGCGTTCCAGCTGATCCAGCGCGAGGTAGGCGTCCCCCTCCATGATCGAGAACACGAACCCCTGGTCCTCCGGCGGCTCCAGTTCCGTGCTGCTGGTGACGAACAGGAAGTAGCAGGAGACCAGCACGATCAGGCCGAAGACCAGCGTGGTGAAGCGTTCGTCCAGCGCCCCTTGCAGGCGGCTACGGTAGCGGGCCTGCAGCCCGGCGAAGCGGGCGTCCAGCCAGGCCTCGAGACGCCCGCCAGGCCGTCCGTCCTCGTGTCCGCGCAGGATCTTCGAGCACATCATCGGGGAGAGCGTCAGCGCGACCACGCCGGAGATCAGCACCGCGCCGGCCAGCGTGAAGGCGAATTCCACGAACAGGGTCCCGGTCAGCCCGCCGACGAAGCCGATCGGCAGGAATACCGCGATCAGGGTGGTGGACATCGCCACGATCGGCCAGGCCAGTTCCCGCGCCCCCTGTATGGCGGCTTCGAAGGGCCGCATGCCGTCCTCGATATGCCGGTGCACGTTCTCGACCATGATGATTGCGTCATCGACCACGATCCCGATCGCGAGCACCATCGCCAGCAGCGTCAGCAGGTTGATCGAGAAGCCCATCAGCAGCATCAGCATGAAGGTGCCGACGAGGGCGAGCGGGATCGCGATGGCAGGGATCACCACGCTGCGCAGCGACCCGAGGAACAGGTAGATCACGACCAGCACGATTCCCAGCGCCAGTCCGATGGTGAGGATGACCTCCCGGATCGCGGCGTCGATGTAATCCGTGGAGTCGTAGACGATCTCCGCGTGCAGGCCCTCGGGGAGCTGCGGCTGCACCCGGCTGCGGAAAACCTCGCGCACCTCGGCGATCACGTCGAGGGCATTGGCGTCCGGAGCCAGCTCGATGCCAATGAACGTGGCGGTCTGCCCATTGAAGCGCACCGACGTGTCGTAGTTCTGCGATCCCAGTTCGACGGCGGCAATGTCCTCGATGCGCACCAGCGCGCCGTCATTCTCGCGCACGACCAGTTGTTCGAATTCCTCAGGACGGGACAGGTCCGTCCCGGCGGTCAGATCAACGGTGACGAGCTGTCCCCGGGTACGGCCCACCGCCGCCAGCACGTTGTTGGCCTGCAGCGCCGCGCGCACGTCGCGGCCGGTGACGCCGTGTGCGGCCATGCGGTCGGCATCCAGCCAGATGCGCATCGCGAAGGTCTCGCCACCGAGGATCTCCGCGCGCTGGACCCCGGCAATGGTGGAAAGCTCGGGTTCCACCACGCGCGTCAGGTAGTCGGTTATCTGGTTGTTGGCCAGCCGGTCGGAAAAGAAGGAGAGATACATTGCGGCAATGCTCTCGCCGACCGAGAGTTCCAGTACCGGCTCCTCTGCCTCAACCGGCAGGTCGCCGCGGACCTTGTTGACCTGCGCCGCGATCTGGGTCAGCGCCTCGTTCGGGTCGTGGTCGAGGCGCAGGTACGCCTGGATCACGCTGATCCCGGGGACGCTGGTCGAGACCAGGTAGTCGATGCCCTCGGCGGCGGCGACTTCGCGTTCCAGCGGGGTGGTGTCGAAGCCCTGGATCAGATCCGCGTCGGCGCCGATGTAGGTGGTGCTGACGGTCACCACCGCATTCTGGATCTCGGGAAACTGCCGCACGTTGAGATCGAAGATTGCGCGCATGCCCAGCAGCAGGATGAACAGGCTGACCACGGTGGCCAGCACGGGCTTGTTGATGAAGATGTCGGTGAAGCGCATCGCAGGGTTCCTGATGGCCGCCGGCGTCAGGCATTGCCCGGACGCGGGTCCGGATCTTCACTGGGCTGCGCCTCTGTCGTGATCTCGACCGGCGTTTCGTTCTGCAGTTTCAGCAGGCCGCTGCTGGCCACCCGCTCGCCTGCCTCCAGTCCGTCGACGATGCGGATCAGGTCACCCCGTCGCTCGCCGGTCTGCACGAAACGTTCGCGCACCCGGAGCTGGCCCGCGTCATCTTCATAGAGCACGAACACGGAGTTGCCGAAGGGGTTGAAGCGGACCGCCGTCTGCGGCAGCACGATCACCGCCGCCGGTTCCCCGGTCGTCAGCGTCACGCGCGCGAACTGCCCGGCGCGGAGCCGGCGCTCCGGGTTGCTCAGAAGTGCCTGCACCTCGAAGCTGCGCGAATCGGTTCGCACCCGCGGTTCGATCGCGGAAATCCGGCCCTCGAAGGTCTCGGCAAAGGCATCGACGCGCACTTGTACCGCCTGGCCCGCAGAGACCTGGCCCAGCCGGCCTTCGGCGAGGGTGAAGTTCACGTAGATCGGGTCCACCGACTCGAGTGTCACGATGGGATCGCCAGGGGACACGTACTGGCCCAGGTTGACGCGGCGAATGCCGAGCACGCCGTCGAAAGGGGCGCGGACGCTGCGCTGGCTGATTCGCGCCCGCTGTGCCGCAACCGCGGCGCGGGCCTGATCCAGTTCGCTCCCCCGGCGCTGCAGTTCCGCCTCGGAGATGTTCTGCTCCTCCGCCAGCCTGCGTGCGCGCCGCCACTCCTGTTCGGCCAGTCGGGCGGCCGCCTCCAGGCTGACCAGCTCCGCCTGGGCGGTCTCGGTGTCGAGCCGCAGCAGGATGGTGTCTTCGACGACCTCGCTACCCGGCTGAAACAGGATCTCCCGCACGATGCCCCCGACCTCGGTGCTGAGTTCCGCGCCCTGGACCGCCTCGAGGCTGCCGATCGCCCGGATCTCGGGTGTCCAGCGGGCGGTCCCGGCCTCGGTCGTCGTGATGGTCGCGGTCGGGACCGGCATGTCGTCGAAGAAGGCATCGATCTGCGCGTCGATGAAAGCCTTGAACCCGAAGATCCCGCCCAACACCAGGGTCACGGCGAGCAGCATCAGGAAGAATCGACGGGTCATTGGTACTCCGCGGGGAGGAGGGCACATTGAACGGTGAGTCAAAGCGAGACAAAGTTCACCCCTGATGGCACGCGCGTCGGACCATCGGTCGGTCGGAGCGTCGCCGGACTCATATCCTGCACCCGGTCTGGCGTCGTTGCACGCCTGCCCGCAAGGCAGGGGGGAATGCCCCATGTGCCAACCGGGGCCCCGACCAGATGCGGGCACTTCCGACGCGCATGGAATGTCTCATGGCAAGCGCCGGGTTGGGCCCCGGCTGGCTTGAGGAGACCGCAAGGTGAAGCGCATCCGAACCCATTATGAAAACCTGCAGGTCCGCGAGGACGCCAGCGCCGAGGTGATCCAGGGCGCGTGGACGATGCTGGCACGGAAGTGGGATCCAGACCGCCATCCGGGACAGCGGGAGCGTGCGGAGCGGGTCAGGCGGATCATCGACCAGTCTTATCGCGTGCTGGCAGACCCCGAGCTTCGACGTGAGCACGACGCCTGGATACGCCTGCAGCTCGCGACGCTGGAAACGGTCGGTCCGGCCGAGGCCAAACAGGATTTCCCGAAACCCGTGAGTGCGCCGGGTGCCACCGCGTCGGGCCGCAGGCCTTTGAGTTTTGCACTGATCACCGTGGCCTGGGTCGGCGCCTTCGCGCTGATGTGGTTGCTGTTCGACGATTACCTGGACCGTCGCGAATTTCCCAATCGCAACCTCGTGGTCGAGTATGGCGCGATGGACGAACTGGTGCTTCGACGCAATCACGTCGGCCACTACCTTGCGCCTGGCACGATCAACGGCGAGCCGGTCGTTTTCCTGCTGGATACCGGCGCGACACAGGTTTCGGTGCCGGCGCACCTCGCCGAGAGTCTGGGTCTGCACGCGGGATCCCGGGGGCGGGCGATGACGGCCAACGGGGCCGTCGATATCTGGCACACGCGCATCGATGAACTCGGGTTCGGCCCCTTCTTGCTGGCGAACGTGAGAGGGCACATCAACCCGGGGATGACCAGCGACCAGGTCCTGCTGGGCATGAGTGTGCTCCGGTACCTGGAGTTCGCTCAGCGTGACGGGCACCTGATCCTCAATCTGCCTCGTTGAGACCCGCGGGTGGGGGTGATCTTCATCTTCCGGGCTGGCATGCCATCCGCAGGGTGTTCGCTTAGCAACAAAGATTAGCGTATTCTTATGAACCAATAAATTGGGGCCGAATCGGCCGCGGCTGCGTTTGTGCAGTCTCCCGGGCCCGGAGCGGGCACGACTGGCCGTTGGAGGGTGCTGTTATGCCGAAGGTAACGCTGGAACAGTGGCGGATGCTGAAAGCCGTCGTGGACGCAGGCGGGTTCGCGAAGGCGGCCGAGATCGTTCACAAGAGCCCGTCGAGCATCAATCACGCAGTACAGAAGCTGCAGCAGCAACTGGGCGTGGCCTTGCTCGAGGTTCGCGGCCGGAAGGCGGAATTGACCGCTGCGGGTGAGGCGCTGCTGCGTCGTGCCGAGCACCTTCTGGACGAGGCGACGTCCGTCGAGGATCTTGCGTTGATGCTCGGTTCCGGCATCCAGACCGAATTGTCCATCGCGATCGATCAGGTCATTCCCCCGGCAGTGGTCATCGATTCGCTCCAGGAATTCTCCAGCCACTTCCCGGATACGCGCGTGGAACTGCATGAGACGGTGCTTGGGGGTGGCCCGGCACTGCTCGAGGCCGGAGAGGTGGATCTCCTGATCGGGCCCGACATCCCCTCCGGCTTTCTGGCCGAGCCGCTTGGGCAAGTGCGGATGATCTGTGTGGCCCACCCAGGTCATCCGCTGGCCCTGCGCCCGGGGCCACGGCTGTCGATGCGTGATCTCCGGCACAGCCGCCAGGTGGTGGTTCGGGATTCCGCCGAGCTGCGCGATGCCGAAGCCGGCTGGCTCGAAGCCGAGCAGCGCTGGACAGTGAGCCACATGGAGACCGCTTTGCGTATCGTGCAGGCCGGTTTCGCCTTTGCATGGCTGCCGGAGTGCCTGGTGCGTGAGTCGCTGGACCGCGGGGCGCTGGTGGCCCTCGAACTCGAGGCGGGATCGATTCACGTCGTACCGTTCTCGCTGGCCTTTGCGGATCTCGACCGCTCGGGCATGGCGACCCTGACTCTGGCGGGAATGCTGACCGAGGCCTTTGCCGAGCGGGCTCCCGATCCGGAGTCGGAGGAGCTGCCGGACTGGTGGTCCATGGCGCACTGCGGATCGCGCGTGAACCTGTAGCACCACCGGGTCCCGACCCGGGACTCACGGGGACTCCCCGACCCGTTACACTTGCGGAAAACGCTCGGGGGCTGGGCCATGTGCGGAATCGCGGGTGAATTCGTCTGGGGTGACCGACGCGCGGATGTCGATGCCGTCGCGCGCATGCTGCCGGCACTGGCCCGGCGCGGACCCGATGCCGATGGCGTCTGGGCCTCGGGGCGGGTGGCCCTCGGTCACCGGCGTTTGGCCATCCTCGATCTCTCGCAGCGGGCGCACCAACCGATGTTCGATCCGGAGACGGGTCTGGCGCTGGTCTTCAACGGCGCGATCTATAATTTCCGGGTACTCCGTGCCGATCTCGAGAAGCGGGGTCACCGCTTCTTCTCCACCGGCGACACCGAGGTGATCCTGCGCGGTTACGCGGAGTGGGGCGAAGGCGTGGTGGCGCGCCTGCACGGCATGTTCGCCTTCGCCCTTTATGACCCCCGGTCGCAGCGGCTTCTGCTCGCGCGGGACCGCATGGGGATCAAACCGGTTTATCTCGCGCGTTCCGGTCACGGCATCCGGTTCGCTTCCAACACCCAGGCCCTGCTCGCCAGCGGCAACGTCGACACCGGGCTGGATGCCGAGTCACTGCACCTGCTGTTTTCCCTGCACGCGGTGGTCCCGGCGCCGCGCACGGTCCTGCAGGGCATCCGCAAGCTTCGCCCGGGTCATTACCTGCTCGTCGAGGCCGACGGGCACGAACACGAGGAATGCTACTGGCGCCTCTGTGCGCGCCGGCCTGAGCAGCCGCTGGACGACAACGAGTGGCGCGAGCGGGTCGAGGCGGGATTGCGTCGAGCCGTGCGGCGGCGCCTGGAGGTCGCGGACGTACCCGTGGGGATACTGCTCTCCGGCGGGCTGGACTCCAGTCTGCTCGTCGCCCTGGCAATGGAGGAGGGCGCTCACGATCTGCGCACCTTCACCATCGGTTTCGAGGATCAGCCGGAGGAAAAGGGGTCCGAGTTCGAATATTCGGATCCCGTGGCGGAGCGCTACTCTACCGATCACCAGCGTACCCTGATCCCCAACAGCGAGGTGCTGCGCCGCCTGCCCGAGGCGGTCGGGGCGATGGCCGAACCGATGTTCGGCCAGGACGCGGTGGCCTTTTATCTGCTCTCCGAGCAGGTCTCCCGGCACGTGAAAGTGGTGCAGTCGGGGCAGGGCGCCGACGAGGTCTTCGGCGGTTATTTCTGGTACCCGCGCATGGCCGAGGACCGCGACGGCGACTGGCCCGACCGGTTCCGGCGCCACTATTTCGACCGCGACGACCCGGAGATGCGCGAACTGCTCGCCCGTCCGCCGGTTGGCGATGTGGCGGGCGAGTGGTTGCGTACGGAGTTGGCGGCGCTGGAGACCGATCGCGCCGACAGCTTCATCGACGCGGTGCTGGCGCTCGACGTGACCACGCTGATCGTCGATGACCCCGTGAAGCGGGTCGACAACATGACCATGGCCTTCGGGCTCGAGGCACGGGTTCCGTTCCTCGATCACGAACTGGTCGAGGTTGCGGCCTCGATGCCACCGCATATGAAGCTCGGCGACGGTGGCAAGAAGGTGTTGAAGCAGATCGCGCGTGGGCGTCTGCCCGATGCGGTGCTGGACCGCCCCAAGGGCTACTTTCCGGTGCCGGCGCTGAAGTTCGTGCGCGGCGACTTCCTCGATTTCATGCGCGACATCCTGGGTTCGCGGGCGGCTCGGGAACGGGGCATCTACCGACCGGAATACGTGCAGAAGCTGCTCGCCGAGCCCGACCAGCACTTCACCCGCATTCAGGGTTCCAAGCTCTGGCACCTCGCCCTGCTCGAGTTCTGGCTGCAGAACCACGTGGATGGGGTTTAGGTACCGTTTGGCACTGGTCGGTGCTGCAGTAGGAGTGCCGGGGTCTGGGAGCCGTGCGCGCGGGTGTCGGCGGCAGGGA
>SKQM01000118.1 GCA_007119005.1 Thioalkalivibrio sp. | reverse complement strand
TGGGACCGGATGAACGGGATCGTGAGCCGCCGTTGCTCGGCCAGCGCGGCGAGGTCCAGCCGGTCCAGCAATGTCAGCAGGAATTCGAGGTCGCGGCACTCGTGGCGGAGCAGATACTCGGCCACCGCGTCGCCCAGCTGCAGCCCCCGAAGCGCCGCCCGTTTCTGCAGGATCGCCTTCAGTTCCAGATCGCCGGGCGGGTCGAGACGGAACACCGGCCCCCAGGCCAGTCGCGAGACCAGGTCCGGCAGCCCGCAGTCGAGACCCTCCGGCGCCATACGGGCGGCGATCAGCAACTGACCGCCGCGTTCGCGCACCCGATTGATCAGACCGAACAGCGCGCGCGCCCAGTCCGGCTGGCCGGACACGGCCTGAAGATCGTCCAGAGCCAGCAGCTCCAGTCGATCCAGGCCGTCGAGCACCACGTCAGGATCGCGGCCACGGAGTTCTCCCATCGGCAGGTAGGCGCAGGACCGGTCCCTGACCGAGGCCTCGTGGCAGGCGGCCTGCAGCAGATGCGTCTTGCCGCAGCCATCCGGCCCGTGGAGCAAGACCTGACGCTCGAAGTCGGGCTCCGCCGCCAGCACCATCCTGCGCAGCGTCGCGACCAGCAGAGCGTGACCACCCGTGTGAAAAGTCTCGAACCGCGAGCTGTCGCGCAGCCGCAGATCGAGCGGCAGCTGTCCCACCGTCATGCCGAGGGCGATGCCGGGGTTTCAGCAGGGGCGCGCAGATGCTTCCATGCACGATACCCCCAGACCACGGTGTAGGCGAGGCCGCTGATCACCGTGGTGAAGGTCACGATCCCGATCAGGAACTGGATCCAGACGGGGTCCAGTTCGAGGATTCCCACCTTGAGGATTGCGCCCAGCACCAGCACGATCTGGAAGAAGGTGTTGATCTTGCTGATCACCAGCGGCTCGATGTGCAGCGGGCCCACCCAGTGGCGGTAGGCGAGCGACCCCAGCGAAAGCCACAGATCGCGCCCGACGACCAGGACCAACAGCCAGATCGGGAGCAGCCCGCTCAGGGTCACCGCCAGGTAGATCCCGAGCATCAGGATCTTGTCCGCAGCCGGATCCAGCCATGCGCCGAGCCGTGTGGCCCAGCCGTAACGCCGGACGAGATGCCCGTCCAGCGCATCGCTGAGACCGGCGATCGCGAGCAGCACCAACGCGGGCCAGTAGTCGCCGCGGTACAGGAACCAGACGATGGGGATGGTCAGGAACATCCGCGACAGCGTGATCAGGTTGGGCAGCTGACGCAGACTCATCGGCTTCAGCGGACGCCCCGGAACCAGAGGTCGATGTCCGCGCCTCCACTCGGTGCATCGGCGGCGGCGAAACCTTCGGCGGCCAGCACCTCGGCCAGGCCCCGGGGCTCCAGCCCGGTGTCCAGCGCGACCACCGCCGCGCCAGGCAGCAGCCTGTGGACCCGCACGGACTGCACGGCCTCCAGCGCGTTCAGGCGCGCCCGCAGCGACTGCAGATCGGCGATGGCGGACACACCGCTGAACCCGACCAGTGCGGATGCATCCTCGACCAGGACCCGGGCCAGCCGGGCGCCGAGCTGGTCGATGCCTTCGGCAGCCGCCGCCGTGGCCGCGGCTGTGGCGGATCCTTCGGTGACATCCGACTGGACCTCGTGGCCGCGATAGGACAGCCATGCGCGGGCCCGGACCCGGTCACCGCGCTGGAACAGGTGCAGCAGCATCAGACCGTCGGGGTCGTAGCGGCGGCTCGGCCCCACCAGTGCTTCGGTCACGCCACCGACGACGTCGGCCGTATGGACCTGTCGCCGGTCTTCCAGATCCGCCAGCGGGAACAGCAGCGGCAGATCACGGCGGACGGCCCAGTCCCGCAGCGATGCCAGCACCGAATCCTCGTCCATCCCCGAGCCCAGCAACAGGCGCCGATCCTCCCGCTCGAGAACGACCCAGACCAGCAGCGCCGGACGCGAACCAACCCAGACCGGCACCCCGGCATCCTGGAGCGCGGCTCGGAGCCGGGCGCGGTCGAAGGCCAGCAGGAAGCGCTCCACACCGCGCCGCTCCAACGAACGCAGCCAGGAGCGATCGCTGTCCTCCAGCATTGACTCGGAAAGACGCGACAGGGCCGGCGAATGGAAGCCCGCCATCCGAACCAGCACCTCGTCGAGCCCGGCAGCGGTCGCCTCGGACTCGCCGGGGGCATCCACCATCAGCTCGACCAGCGCCGCGTGGCCGGGGACCGCGACCAGCAGCAGGCCCAGCAACAGCATCAGAAGGCCCAGTTGTCGCCGCCCTTTCAGGCGACCGCGGGGCTCCGTCCCGGTCACACTTGCGGGCCGGGCACCCTTACACCGCGCAGGCTCCCGAGACCGTGATGGCACTGCGGAAGCCGTGAATCCGCCGACCTGAAACACCACTCGCCTCTCCACCGTCCCGACTGGAAAATCGAAGAACGCGCAACATAGCACAGCCGGAGCCCCATCCCGGAGTCCCCTTTTGCATGCGCTACCAGCCGTCGTTACCATTCGTTACCCGCGATCACGAGAACCCCCATGCCTGAATCCCGCTCCGGTTTGACCTACCGCGATGCCGGCGTCGACATCGACGCGGGCAGCGCCCTGGTGGACCGCATCAAGCCGCTCGCGGCGCGCACCCGGCGCCCCGGCGTTCTGGCCGGTCTCGGGGGCTTTGGCGCGCTGTTCGAACTCCCGGTCGAGCGCTACCGCCACCCGGTACTGGTATCCGGGACCGACGGCGTCGGGACCAAGCTCCGCGTCGCACAGGAACTGGGCCGGCATGACACCATCGGCATCGACCTGGTCGCGATGTGTGTGAACGATATCGTGGTGCAGGGCGCGGAACCCCTGTTCTTCCTCGATTACTACGCGACCGGGCGGCTGGACGTCGATGTGGCCGCGGACGTGGTGAAGGGCATTGCGGAGGGTTGCGAGCAGGCCGGCTGCGCGCTGGTCGGTGGCGAAACCGCCGAAATGCCCGGCATGTACCAGGACGGCGACTATGATCTCGCCGGCTTCGCGGTCGGGATCGTGGAAAAGGACGAACTCCTCGACGGCAGCCGGGTACGCGCGGGTGACGTGCTGCTGGGGATGGCCTCCAGCGGTCCACACTCGAACGGCTACTCCCTGATCCGGCGCGTGCTGGAACTCAGCGCGGCGGACCTCCAACAGCCGCTGGGGGACACAGAAGGCGTCACCCTCGGCGACGCTCTGCTCGCACCGACCCGGATCTACGTGCGCGCGCTGCTCGGGCTGCTGCGGACCGGGCGGGTGCACGCGCTGGCGCACATCACCGGCGGAGGACTCACCGAGAATCTGCCGCGGGTCCTGCCCCGCGGCCTGGACGGCCAGATCGACCTCGCTTCCTGGCCACGCCCACCGGTGTTCGACTGGCTGCAGAGCGCGGGCGGAATTGCCGAATCGGAGATGCTGCGCACCTTCAATTGCGGAATTGGCATGATCGCGGTCCTGCCGGAGGCCAGCGTCGATCCCGTCATCTCGGAACTGGCTGCCTCGGGCGTTCCGGCCTGGCCAATCGGCTTCGTCGTCGAGGGACCGGGCGCGTCGACGGTCCACTACGTGTCGACATGATGCCCGGGCACGGCGATGCCCCGGCCGCCGGTTCCGCGCAGGATCACCGGGAGCAGAAACCCGCAAGACGGCTCGCCGTGCTGATCTCGGGTCGCGGCAGCAACCTGAAAGCACTGATCGACGCCTGCGCCGACGGCCGCGTGAACGGCCGGATCGTGCTGGTCATCAGCAACCGCCCGGAGGCACCAGGGCTTGCCTACGCAAGGGACGCAGGAATCCCCTACTCGGTGATCGACCATCGCCGGTACACGGACCGCGAGGCCTTCGACCGCGCGCTGGGCGACACGCTGGATGAGCACCAGCCGGACCTGATCGTGCTGGCCGGGTTCATGCGCGTGCTGACGGCCGGCTTCGTCGCGCGTTTCGTGGACCGCATGGTCAACATTCACCCCTCGCTGCTGCCGGAATTCCGCGGGCTGCACACCCATGACCGCGCGCTGGCGGCCGGTGTCGAGCACCACGGCGCGAGCGTGCACTTTGTCACTGCGGAACTTGATGGCGGACCGGTGATCATTCAGGCACGGGTACCTGTCTGTCCCGGCGACAGTCCGGAGACCCTGGCCGCCCGTGTTCAGGCGGCGGAGCACCGTCTCTACCCCGCCGCGGTGGGGTTGATCTGTTCAGGACGGATTCATGCCTCAGGGGACACGCTCTGGTGCGACGAAGAGCCCCTGCAACAACCCCTGCTGCTGGATCCCGCACCGGAGAGCACGCAACCATGCGCTGGCACCACCTGATTCTGATGCTTTGCCTGGCCGGAGCCGCATACGCGAATCCGGCGACGGCCATCCCACCGTATACCGCCACCTACGAGGCGCAGGCCTACGGCAACCGCCTGATTGCCCAGAGCACACTGAGCCACGAGGGAGAGAACCTGCGCATGGCAATGGAGGCCCACGTATCGGGCTTCCTGCGCCTCCTCGGGCGCTTCGAGTTCGACCGGGATGCGGTGTTCCGACCAGAAGCCGATGGACTGCGCCTGCTGAGCACGCGCAGCACCCAGATCACGCCACGCCGCGAGCGCAGGACGGAGACCCGGTTCGACTGGGAGGCCGCCCGGGCCCGCGGCCAGCACAACGACAGGCCATTCGACGTGACCGTACCGCCGAACACCGTGGACTTCCTGTCGTCGCTGTACCTGACCATGACGGAACTGCGCGACGGCGGCTTCGACCCCGCGCTCCGTCTGTCCATCCTGGAGCGGGACCGCCTGCGTGAGTACAGCCTGTCGCTGGACGGCCGGGAGCGCATCAATACCGCCCTGGGGCGCATGGACACGGTTCGGGTCGTGCGCAGCAGCGATGACAGCGATGTGGAACTGTCGGGCTGGTTCGCGCCCGATCTGCACTTCCTGCCAGTGCGGCTCGACTACGAGGCCGACGGCCAGGTCTTCCGGCTGGAACTGACCAAGCTCGAGTGGCACGAGCCCCTGATCAACCCGGCGGAACCGCGCCGATGACCGGGATCTTCGACCTGGCGGTGATCGGCAGCGGGCCGGGCGGCTACCGGGCCGCAGTCCTCGGCGCCCTGCGTGGGCTGAACGTGGTGATCGTCGAAAGGGCAGAATGGGGCGGTTGCTGCCTGAACCGCGGCTGTGTGCCGAAGAAGGACTGGTATCACACCGCCCGGCTGATTGCGGCGCAGAGACACTTCGAGGGCCGCGGCATCAGTGGCGCCCTGTCCGGCAACCTGGACCAGGCCTGGGCCCATCAGCACGACGTGGTCGCGACTGTGCGGGACAGCTATCGGAGCTACCTCAAGCACCTTAAGGTGCAGGCGCTGGACGGCCAGGCCCGGTTCCTCGGCCCGGAGGAACTCGAGGTCCGGGGGACCGACGGCACGCGGAGCGTGCGGGCACGGCACAGCATCATCGCGACCGGCGCCGCACCCATCGTACCCGAGCCGTTCGCGCTCGCCGACGGACGCATCCTCAGCACCGACATGCTCTTCGACCGCCCGCCGCCCGACGGCAGACGCGTCGCCGTGATCGGCAGCGGCGTGGTCGCCACCGAGTTCGCGTTCATTCTGCGGATGCTCGGCCGGGAAATTACCTGGCTTACGCGGTCGCGGCCGCTCGCCCGGTTGGGCTTCAGCCCCCAGGCGCTGTCGACACTCGAGCAGCAGCTTGCCGCGGCGGATGCGGTTCCGCAGCGGGTTCCGGGTTACAAATCCGTGCAGGTGGGGGGCGCCGGCGTCACGATCACCACCACGGACGACCGGCAGTTCGAAGTCGACTGGGTGCTGCTCGGCACCGGACGCAGGCCGCAAACCGACGGTCTGGGGCTCGACGCGATCGGGGTCGCAACCGACCGGAACGGCTTCGTGCAGCGCGACGCAACCCTGCAGACCGCGGTGCCGAACATCTATGCGATCGGCGACGTTGCCGGGGACTGGATGACCGCGAACCATGCCCTGTCGGACGCGACGATCAGCATCGACAACATCCTTGGCGGAAATGCCCGTCGGCAGGACGGCCGGTTCGTGCCGATGGTGATCTACAGCGCGGTCGAGATGGCCCGGCTCGGTCTGGACGAGGACAGCGCCGAGGACGAAGAGCTCGAGCCGGCGGTCGGCTTCGCCGCGTTCGAGACCTCGCCGCGCGCGCTCGGGCAGGACGAACCCGAGGGCTTCGTACGCCTGATCGGGGACATGGACACCGGCGCCCTGCTGGGCGGCGAGATCATCGGCGGCGATGCCGGCGAGCTGATCCACCTGCTGTCACTGGCCCCGGACCGTGACACCGCCCTCGCCTGGCTGGCGCGCGGGACCTGGAATCACCCGGCACGGGCCGAGGAGATCCTGAACGCCACCGAGACGCTGGCCTCCAAATGGCATCTGCAGGCAGCCATCTTCGGAGATCCCGAAAGGGGCTGATTGTCCGGCCCCACACACAGCCCACCCCAGACGATGAACCTCCCCCTCCCCCGCTCGCGGGGAGGGTTGGGGTGGGGGTAAGGGCCGGGGCGTCAATCCCCGGCGACGGTCATCGACTCGACCAGGATCGAACCGGTGCGGATGTTGCCCCGGACGTCCACGTCGTTGCCGACGGCCGCGATCCCCCGGTAGATGTCCCGGAGATTGCCCGCGATGGTGATCTCCTCCACTGGATAGGCAATCTCGCCGTTTTCGACCCAGAAACCCGCGGCCCCGCGCGAATAGTCGCCGGTCACCAGGTTCACCCCCTGACCGATCATCTCCGTGACCAGCAGCCCGGCCCCCATGTCCGACAGCAGATCCTGCAGCCCCTTCTCTCCCGGGTGGGGTCGGACGCTGACGTTGCGGGCGCCACCGGCGTTCCCGGTGGTCCGCAGCCCGAGCCGGCGGGCGGCGTAGCTGTCCAGGATGTAGCCCTGCAGCACGCCGGCGGAAACCAGCTCGCGCTGCCGCGTGCGCACGCCCTCGCCGTCGAACGGCGCGCTCCCCAGTGCGCCGGACAGCAGCGGATGTTCGTCGATCAGCATCCAGCCGGGAAAAATCTCCTGTCCGGCCGCGTCCAGCAGAAAGGAGCTCTTGCGATACTGCGCGCCGCCGCTGATCGCGCGGGTCAAGTTGCCGATCAGGCTGCGCGCCATCTCCGGCACGAACAGCACCGGGCACTGCCGCGTACCGAGCTTGCGCGCATCGAGTCGCCGCAGCGTCCGTTCGGCGGCCTCGCGGCCGACCGCCTCGGGTGCCGGTAGCGCGGAGGGGTCGCGGGAGGTCCCATAGGCATAGTCGCGCTGCATGCCGCCGGCGCCACGGGCCACGAGGGCACAGGAGAGCGAGTGCCGGGTGCTGCGATACCCACCCATGAAACCCTGGGTGTCGCCGAGGAACGACATCGCGCGGCGGGTGCTGACGCTGGCGCCCTCGGAATTGTCCACGCGCGGATCCACCGCGAAGCCAGCCGCCTCGACCCGCCGCGCCAGGTCGATGGCCTGGTCGGCCGGGCAGTCCCAGGGATGGTCGAGCAGCAGATCGGGCCAGTCGCGGGCCTGCTCGTCGGGATCCGGCAGGCCGGCGTGCGGATCGGGCTCGGTGTGGCGCGCGATACGGCAGGCGGCCTCGGCCGTCTGCCGCAGCGCCGCCGGGCTGAAATCCGTCGTCGAGGCCGAACCCTTGGACTGTCCGGAGTAGGCGACCAGCGCCATCTGCTGGTCACGTTCGTACTCCAGGGTCTCGACCTCGCCCCTGCGCACGGTCACTGCGAGCCCCACGTTGTGGCTGACCACTGCCTGTGCGGCCGAGGCGCCGCAGGCGCGGGCGTGCTCCAGAACCATGCGCACCCGTTCCTGCATCGACTCGGGGCTGTGCGAGAGCCCCTGTATTTCCGATGTTGCCTGATCCATGTGTGTCATCGAGTTCCGGGAATGGCTCGGGAATACCGCGGCCACCCGTGGTGAAAGTGAGAAGGAACCGCGCGTCCGACGCGCGGTGGCGAAATCCGCGGGCTCAGGGGCTCGCTCCGTGCTTGTTCACCGCGGCGCGGTTGCCCCATTTTTCAAGGTCACCCACGTGCACGCCCACCCAGTAGAGCACCCCGATGCTGTCCCGGGTGTAGCCGCCGACCAGTTCCTGGCCCTCGGCCAGGTGGATGCCGCGGGCGAACTGCTCGGCCTGGGGCCGCGACCGGAAGACGTGCCACTGCACGATGAGGTCGGCTCCGTGGCCCTCTGGCAGGGACTGCTCCTCTTCGAGGATCGCAAGATGGGTCATGTCATCTCCTGAATGCCGTCGATCACCGGCAGGTTGCGTGGATTCAGGCGGCTTTCGTGCCACCGACGGTCATGCCGTCGATGCGCAGGGTGGGCTGACCGACGCCTACCGGAACGCCCTGCCCCTCCTTGCCACAGGTCCCGACTCCGGTGTCGAGCTCGAGATCGTTGCCGATCATCGACACCCGAGTGAGCACGTCGGGGCCGTTGCCGATCAGCGTCGCTCCCTTCACCGGAAGGGTCACCTTGCCGTTTTCGATCAGGTAGGCCTCCGACGCGGAAAAAACGAACTTGCTCGAGGTGATGTCGACTTGCCCGCCACCGAAATTCACCGCATAGAGACCACGGTCCACCGAGGCGATGATCTCGCCCGGATCGCTTTTCCCGGCGAGCATGTAGGTGTTGGTCATGCGCGGCATCGGCAGATGCGCATAGGACTCGCGGCGGCCGTTGCCGGTGGAATGTGTCCCGCTCAGGCGGCCATTGAGGCGGTCCTGCATGTACCCGCGCAGGTAGCCGTCCTCGATCAGCACCGTCTGCTGCGTCACCGTGCCCTCGTCGTCGACATTCAGCGAACCGCGCCGCCCCGGCAGGGTCCCGTCATCGACGATGGTGATCCCCGGGGCCG
>SKQM01000169.1 GCA_007119005.1 Thioalkalivibrio sp. | reverse complement strand
GCCGAAGTGCACACCGGCCTCCAGCATCTGGCGCATGGTAACGAGCGACATGGTTGTTTCTCCTGAGAGGGTTGGGCCTCCACGTATCCCGGACTGCAACCCGCCGCGCTGGACGGGCACCCAACAGGCCGTGCCGATACGTGTGTGGATTTAGGGTTTTCATTGCCCCGAGGGCGCGCGCTTTATAGCATAGGAACCCGGTTCAAACCAAACGTGCGCACCCGTTCGCGGCCGCGCGTGCGTCGGATTTCGCCAATGGCAGTCACCATCAAGAGTACCGAAGAGATCGAGCGCATGCGCGTCGCGGGGCGCCTCGCCGCGGAGGTGCTCGAGATGATCGCCCCGCAGGTCGAGGCCGGCATCACCACCGACGAGCTCGACCGCATCTGTCACGACTACATCGTGACGCAGCAGAAAGCGATCCCGGCCCCGCTCAACTACCGGGGTTTCCCGAAGTCGATCTGTACCTCGGTGAACCACCAGGTCTGCCACGGCATCCCTGGGGACCGCGTACTGAAGAACGGGGACATCCTCAACATCGACATCACGGTGATCAAGGACGGTTACCACGGCGACACCAGCCAGATGTTCTGCATCGGCAAACCCGGCATCCAGGCCCAGCGCGCCGTGGACGTATCCCGTGCCTGCCTCTACCTGGGCATCCAGCAGGTCCGCCCCGGAGCCACGCTCGGCGACATCGGCCACGCGATCCAGTCCTATGCCGAGGCGAATCGGTGCTCGGTGGTGCGCGAATACTGTGGTCACGGGATCGGCAAGGTCTTCCACGAGGATCCCCAGGTTCTGCACTACGGCAAGCCCGGCACGGGCCTGCGACTGGAGCCGGGCATGTGCTTCACCATCGAACCGATGATCAATGCCGGCCGACGGCACACGCGGCTGCTCGCCGACGGCTGGACCGCGGTGACCAAGGATCACAGCCCGTCAGCGCAGTGGGAACACACCATTCTGGTCACTGAGGACGGCTGCGACATCCTGACCCTGCGCGCCGGAGAGACCCCTCCGCAGGCCCTCGCGGCATGAGCGCCGTGACACCGGTCCGCAGCGGACCGGAAACCGATCCCGCCGCACCCTCCCTCGAGGAACTGCGGGCCTTCCCCCGTGATGCCGCCAGGTTCCGGGAGTACCGGCGGGCGATCGTCGCCGGCCTGAGCCGCGAGTTCCATGCCGGAGCCGACATCGATGTGCTGATCCACGGGCACGCCGCCCAGTTGGATGCACTGCTGGTCCTGATCTGGAACCAGCACGGACTCGCCGCGGACGGCACGCTGTGCCTGGTCGCGGTCGGTGGCTATGGTCGCGGCGAACTGCACCCGTCCTCGGACATCGACATCGTGATCCTGGCAGAGCCCGAGGCCGAGGCCACGCACGCAGAAACCATCAGCGAGTTCGTGACCTTCCTCTGGGACATCGGGCTGGAGGTGGGACATAGCGTACGCAGCTTCGCGGACTGCCAGCGCGAGGCACTGAACGACATCACCGTCGCCACCACGCTGTTCGAGGCCCGCCGGCTGGCTGGCCCGGGAACGATCTTCAACCGGTTCCGCGAGGTAATGCAGCCCGACCGGCTCTGGGATTCGCGTGCGTTCTACACGGCGAAGCTGGCCGAACAGCAGGCGCGCCACCAGCGCTTCGGCGAAACCGCCTACCGGCTGGAACCCAACGTGAAGGAAGGTCCCGGGGGGCTGCGCGACATCCAGATGATCGGCTGGGTGAGCAAACGGCACTTCGCGGCAGAGCAGTTGCACGAACTGGTGGACCACGGCTTCCTGCGCGAGGGGGAATACCGTGACCTGATCGAGGGTCAGCGCTTCCTGTGGAAGGTGCGTTTCGCGCTGCACATGCTCACCGGGCGCCGCGAGGACCGCCTGCTGTTCGACCTGCAGCGCGCACTGGCCAACACCTTCGGCTTTACCGATCAGCACCAGAATCTGGGCGTCGAGCAGTTCATGCAGCACTATTTCCGCACCATCTGCGAGCTCCAGCGCCTGAACGAGCTGCTGCTGCAGCACTTCAACGAAGCCATCCTGGAAGACCCCGCCTCGGTGCAGCAGGCGAACCGTATCCACCAGCGCTTCCAGGTACGCGGCGGATACCTCGAACTGGTGCACGACCAGGTGTTCATGGTCTATCCGCCGGCGCTGCTCGAGGCCTTTCACCTGATCCAGACTCACCCGGAGATCCAGGGCATCCGGGCATCGACCATCCGGCTGATCCGCGCACACCGGCATCTGATCGACGGCCAGTTCCGGCGCAACCCGGTCTGCCGGGAGCTGTTCATGAAGATCCTGCGGGCACCCCAGGGAATCACCACCGAACTGCGCCGCATGAACCGCTTTGGCGTGCTCGGCGCCTACATCCCGGCCTTCGGACGCATCATCGGCAGGATGCAGTACGACCTGTTCCACGCCTACACCGTGGACGAGCACACCCTGAACGTGGTGCGCAATGCACGCAGGCTTTTCATCCCGGACTTTCACCACGAACTGCCGCTGGCCAGCGACATCGCCTCCAGCATCGAACGCCCGGAGCGCCTGATCCTTGCGGCGCTGTTCCACGACATTGCCAAGGGGCGGGGCGGCGACCACTCGGAGCTGGGTGCTCTGGACGCGCTGCACTTCTGCCAGCATCACGGGGTGAGCGAAGAAGACTCGGCATTGGTCAGCTGGCTGGTGCGTTCACACCTGCTGATGTCCCTGACCGCACAGCGTCGCGACATCTCCGACCCCGACGTTGTGCTGGGTTTCGCCCGCGAGGTCCGCAGCCGCGAGCGGCTCGACCTGCTCTACCTGCTGACCATCGCCGACATCCGGGGCACGAACCCTGAACTGTGGAACAGCTGGAAGGATTCCCTGCTCCAGACCCTGTACCACGCCACGGTGGGGGTGCTGGAGCGGGGGCTCGACACCCCGCCGGACGTCGACGAACAGATCGGACAGACCTGCGCCGAGGCGCTGCAGCTGCTGGCGCGGCGAGGACTGGACGAGGAGAGGGTGGAGGAGATCTGGAGCGAATTCGAGGTCGAATACTTCGTGCGGCATTCCGCCGACGAGGTCGCATGGCACACCTACGCCCTTTCCGGAATCAAGGACGCCGACCTGCCGCTGGTGCTGGTGCGTCACGAGACGCCGCGCGGCACCACCGAGATCTTCGTCTACGCCGAGGATTGCCCGAAGCTCTTTGCGCGGATCGCGACCACGCTCACCCAGCTGGGGCTGGACATCGTCGATGCGCGCGTCATCACCACCCACTGCGGGCACACCCTGGACACCTTCATGGTTCTGGAGAGCATGGGACACGCGGTGGAACCCGGGTTCCGGGTCGATGAGATCCGCTCGGTGCTGCGGGAACGGCTACTCGAGCCGCGTTTCAACCAGCAACCCGTCTCGCGCAGCCTGCCGCGCCGCCTGAAGCACTTCGACGTAGCCACCCAAGTCGCATTCAGTCCAGGTGCGCCCGGCGCCAGCACCCGGATGAGCGTACGCGCGCTGGACCGGCCAGGGTTACTCTCGACCATCGGCTGCGTGTTCGCCGACGAGGGGATCAACGTACGCACCGCGCGAATCACCACCGCGGGAGAACAGGCGGAGGACCAGTTCCTGCTGTTCAATGCCGACGGCAAGGCGCTGACCCGGGAGCAACAGGAGCAGTTGCGGGAGCGGCTGCTGGAAGAAATCTGAGCTTTGCATCCTTGACCGCGCCACTGCCGGTTGAATCCAGCCTGCCTCCACTGCTGGAGGTGCTGGCGAGGGACGGCATTGCGCTGCTGCAGGCCCCTCCTGGCGCGGGCAAGACCACGCGGGTGCCACTGGCGCTGCTGGATGCACCCTGGTGCACGGGCCGGATCCTGCTGCTGGAACCCCGCCGCCTCGCCGCGCGCGCGGCCGCACGCCGCCTGGCGACCCAGCTCGGCGAGACCCCGGGAAAGACCGTCGGCATCACCACCCGCACCGAGCGGATCGGCGGTGCCGATGTGCGTATCGAGGTCGTCACCGAGGGCATCCTGACGCGCCGCCTGCAGCGCGACCCGGCGCTGGAAGACATCGGGATCGTGATCTTCGACGAGTTCCACGAACGCAGCCTGCAGGCCGATCTCGGCCTGGCGCTGTGTCTGCAGACCCGGGAACTGCTGCGCCCGGACCTGCGCCTGCTGGTGATGTCGGCCACGCTGGACGCGGAGCGCATCGCGGGCTGGCTGCACCCTGCCCCGGTGATTCGCAGCGAGGGCCGCAGCCACCCGGTCCACCTCAACTACGCGACGCGCTCGCTCGATACCCGCCGTATCGTGCCCGCGGTGCTCGGTGCGATCGACACCGCACTGCGGTCCGACCCGGGGAGCCTGCTGGTGTTCCTGCCCGGCCGCGGGGAGATCGAACGAACGGCGCAACAGCTTCGCGACCGGGTGGACAGGTCGACTCTGGTCACGCCGCTGCACGGGCAGTTGCCGCCCGAGGAACAGGATGCGGCAATACGACCCGCGCCCGAGGGCCGACGCAAGATCGTGCTGGCCACGGACATCGCGGAGACCAGCCTGACCATCGAGGGCATATCCGTGGTGGTGGACGCCGGATTCGCCCGCCGGCCACGTTTCGACCCGCGCACCGGCCTGACCCGGCTGGAAACGGTCCGCATCAGCCGTGCAAACGCCGAGCAACGCGCCGGACGCGCGGGCCGCACCGGTCCGGGGCGCTGCTTCCGCCTCTGGCCGGAAGAGGAACAGCAGCGGCTGGCGGCGCAGTCGGCGCCCGAAATCCTCGAGGCGGACCTGGCCCCTCTTGCGCTGAGTCTCGCCTGCTGGGGCGCGTCGGTTGGCGAGCTGCGGTGGCTCGATGCTCCTCCGGAGGCGCCGCTGGCGCAGGCGCGCGAACTGCTGCGCGACCTCGGGGCCCTGGACAGGGTCGGGCGGGCCACCACCCATGGACAGGCATTGGATGCGCTCGGCACCCACCCGCGGCTCGGACACATGCTACTGGCCGCGACCGAGCGGGGCCTGGGACGCACCGCGGCACTGCTCGCCGCCCTGCTGGAAGAACGTGATCCGCTGGATCGGAATCTTGCGGGCGCGGATCTCCGGTCACGCCTGCGTATACTGGCCGGCGATGACCCCGGTGCGGTCCACGGTGCGTTGCGCCGGCGGCTTCTGCATCAGGCGGGACGCTGGGCCAGCCAGCTTGGAATCGATCGAAACGAGCCCGTGGACCCGGAATCCGCCGGCCTACTGCTGGCGTTCGCCTACCCCGACCGCATCGGGCTGCGACGCCCGGGCCCGGAGGGGCGTTTCCTGCTGTCGGGCGGCCGCGGCGCCCGCTTCCCGCGCAGTGACGATCTCGCTGCCGTTCCCTGCCTCGTGGCCGCCGTGCTCGATGCCGGCCAGCGCGAGGCCACGATCCACCTCGCGGCGCCGCTGGAAACCGGGTCCCTGACCCGGGACCTCGGGCACCTGGTCCAGACCGCCGACCGGGTGGCATGGGACTCCGAAACCGGCGCGGTCAGTGCCACCCGGGAGAAGCGGATCGGCGCGCTGCTGCTCGAGAGCCGGCCGCTGGCGCAGGTGGACCCGGAGATCGTCACCGGAATGCTGCTCACGGCGGTCGAGCGTGCCGGGCTGGACTGTCTGCCCTGGACAGCGGAGGCCGTCCGGCTGCGCCAGCGCATGGCGTTCGCCCGTGCGCTCGAAGGTGGTGACTGGCCGGACACGGGCGATGCGGCATTGCTGCAGCGCCTGAAGACCTGGCTCGGACCGTGGCTGTCGGGCATGACGCGCATGAGCCACCTGCGCGGCCTGGACCTGGCCGCGATCCTGCTTACCGAGCTCGACTGGGGACGGCAGCAGCGGCTGGGCCAGCTCGCGCCCTCGCACATCACGGTTCCCAGTGGATCGCGGCTGCGGATCGATTACAGCGAACCCGCACGACCCGTGCTCGAGGTGCGCATCCAGGAAGTCTTCGGCTGGACCGAAACCCCCCGCGTCGGCAATGGCCAGGTTCCGCTGACGCTGCACCTGCTTTCGCCCGCACGGCGCCCGGTGCAGATCACGCAGGACCTCGCCGGCTTCTGGACGCGCACCTATCCCGAGGTGGCGAAGGACCTGAAGGGCCGGTACCCGAAGCACCACTGGCCGGACGACCCGTTGCGCGCCGAGCCCCATCGCGGCACCCGGCCGCCCGGGCGGCCCTGACCATCCCGACGGCGGGCGCCATCCCGCGGCGACACGCCCGACCATACGGGGACAGATCCGTTAATCGGTCCCCGGTCTTTCTGTGGCGTCCCCGACAGGATTCGAACCTGTGACCTGCCCCTTAGGAGGGGGCCACTCTATCCAGCTGAGCTACGGGGACAGGCCTTCAGTATAACCCGCGTGCGGCGCGCGCGAAGTGGCAAGGCCCGGCAGTTGGGGTAGACGCGGACCCACTACCCCGCGAAAACCGGGTTTTCCGTCTCGATCGCGTCGTTTGCGGAGAATGCCGGCAGAGGACAAGACAGATGAACCTACCGGACACCAACTACGGCGATCGCGAAGCCTTCTCGACCCGTCCGGGTCAGCTGGCGCAGGAAATGGTGCAGTTGCTGGCTCCGCTGATCGGGATCCGCGGCCGATACGGCGGCCGCGTGCTGGAGCTGGTCGAGGTCCTTGCCGAGGGTCCGCAGGTCGCACTGCTGGACACGAGTTCCAGCCCCGGGATCCAGGCCAACCAGTATGGAGACCCCCTGACCCGCCAGCCGCGCATTCTCACCTTGCCGGTGGTCAGCGAGGTCGAGGCGGATGCCCACCCGGTCCTCCGCGCACTGCTGCCGGAGAAGACCCTGGCGGAGTTGCGGCAGCTGATCGGTGGCAAGCTCGGCACCGGCTGACCGGCGGGGTTGGTCGCCGAGGGGGCTCGCCTCCCACAAGGGAGCCTGCCGCCGGCCTGTAGGAGGCCAGCCCTCTGGGCGACTGGACCTGCCGCACGGGGTTCGTCGCCGAGGGGGCTCACCTCCCACAAGGGAGTCGGCCGCCGGGCTGTGGGAGGCCAGCCCTCTGGGCGGCCGGTTTGCGGGCGCGGGGTGTGACGCAGCTCAGCGCCCTGCGGGCGCCGGTGCCCGCTGCTCCAGCCGGTCCAGCAGCGGCTCGAGTTCGCTCCAGACGTTCTCGAGGATCCGCGGTTGTGCCGCGGCGCCGGGGTGAATGCCGTCGTCGAGCATCATCCCGGGCTCCAGCGCGACGCCTTCCAGCAGGAAAGGCACGAACGCCAGCTCCCTGTCCGCGGCGAGATCGGCGAAGACCGCACGGAACCGGTCGGTGTAGACCGGTCCATAATTAGGCGGAATCTCGATCCCGGCGAGTAATACCTCGGCGCTGGCCGCGTCGGCGGCGTCGAGCATGGTCTCGAGGTTCTCGCGCATCGCCCGCAGCGACAGGCCGCGCAGCCCATCGTTGCCGCCGAGCTCGAGAATGAGCAGGTCCGGGCCGACCTCCTCCAGCAGCGCCGGGAGGCGGGTGCGCCCGCCAGCCGTGGTTTCGCCGCCCACGGAGGCGTTGCGGACCTGCCAGTGCGTTTCGCGCCCGGCGAGGCGCGCCTCGAGCAGGGAGACCCACCCGGCGTCGCCGTCGATCCCGTGCGCGGCGCTGAGCGAATCCCCGAGGACCAGGATTCGATGCACGTCGGGGGAATTACCGGCGCTGGAAACACTCCATAGCAACGCCAGAAGAACTGTGATCAGGAACCGAAACATGGATGCATCCTCGAACTCCGTACTGCAGGCCAGCGGCCTGGAAAAGCGGATCTACGGACCCAGCGGCCCGCTGGAGATCCTGCGTGGCATTTCCCTCGCCGTCCACCCCGGGGAGAGCCTCGCGATTCTCGGCGCCTCCGGCTCGGGCAAGTCCACCCTGTTGGGTCTTCTTGCTGGTCTGGACGCCGCCAGTGCCGGAGAAGTTCGCCTGCTCGGCCAGGATATCGGGAAACTCGACGAGGACGGCCGAGCCGCACTGCGCGCCGGACGGGTGGGATTCGTGTTCCAGTCGTTCCAGTTGCTGCCGGCGTTGACGGCGCTGGAGAACGTGCTGCTGCCGCTGGAGCTGAACCCGGCCAACGACCGCGTCTCGGGCCGCGATCTCACCGCCCGCGCCCGCACCGCGCTGGAACAGGTCGGGCTGCGGGCACGGGCCAGCCATTACCCGCACCAGCTCTCCGGTGGAGAACAGCAGCGCGTGGCGATCGCCCGTGCGATCGTCGATCGGCCCGCCGTGCTGTTCGCCGACGAACCGACCGGGAACCTGGATGCCGAGACCGGCGCCAGAATCATTGACCTCCTGTTCGGGCTTGCCGGATCCAGTGCCGGCGAGGGTGCCGCGGACCACCGCGCCGCACTGGTGCTGGTCACCCACGATCCCGCACTGGCAAACCGCTGCGACCGCATCGTGCACATCCGCGACGGGGTACTGCAGTGACGCCGGCGCGCAGACGCGGGTCCGCCTTCCTGCGCGACACCCTGCGCGAGTGGCGCAGCCCAGAACTGCGCGTGCTGGCGGCCGCGCTGGTGATCGCGGTGGCTGCGGTCGCGGCGGTCGGCTTCTTCACCGACCGGGTCGATCGCGGCATGACCCAACAGGCGGCGACGCTGCTTGGCGGCGACATAGCGGTGGTTTCGGATTCCGCGATCCCCGAGCACTGGCTGGATCAGGCGCGCTCGCTGGGCCTGGCCGCGACCCGCAGTGCCACGCTTCCGAGTGTGCTGTTCACCCCGGACGACGAATCGCAGCTGGTCTCGGTTCGCGCGGTGGACCAGGACTGGCCGCTGCGGGGCGAAGTGCAGTTGCGCGCAGACCCCGAACCGGAACGACGCGAACGCGGCCCGATGCCCGGCGAGGCCTGGGGCGATGGTGCGCTGCTGCTTTCCCTGGAGCTGGAACCGGGCAGCCCGGTCGAACTGGGCCACCTGACCCTGAACCTCGCCGCGCAGATCCTCG
>SKQM01000145.1 GCA_007119005.1 Thioalkalivibrio sp. | reverse complement strand
TGCCGCCGCCGGAGGTGGACGCTGACGGTCCGTTTCAGATGCAGGTCTCCTCGCTGGACTACAACAGCTTCCAGGGCCTGATCGGCATCGGGCGCATCACCCGCGGGAAGATCCGCACCAACACCCCGGTGAAGGTGATCGACCGCATCGGCCACGTGCGTACCGGCCGGGTGCTGCAGATCATGGGCTTCCTCGGGCTGCAGCGCATCGAGGTGCCGGAGGCGAGTGCCGGCGACATCATCACCTTCACCGGCATGGACGAGCTCTATATCTCCGATACCCTCTGCGACCCGTCGAAGGTCGAGGCATTGCCGCCGCTGACGGTGGACGAGCCCACCGTCAGCATGACCTTCCAGGTGAATACCTCGCCGTTCGCCGGTCGGGAAGGCAAGTACGTGACTTCGCGCGTGTTGCGTGAGCGGCTCCTGGAGGAACTCAAGCACAACGTCGCGTTGCGCGTGGAGGAGACCGCCGACGCCGACAAATTCAAGGTTTCGGGTCGCGGCGAGCTGCATCTCGGCATCCTGATCGAGAACATGCGTCGGGAAGGCTACGAACTCGGCGTGTCGCGCCCCGAGGTTGTGCTGCGCGAGATCGAGGGCGAGGCCTGCGAGCCGTACGAGCGCGTGGCGGTGGACGTCGAGGAAGCCCACCAGGGCGCGGTCATGGAGGCCCTGGGCATCCGCCGCGGCGACCTGCAGGACATGGTTCCGGATGGCAAGGGGCGGGTCCGGCTCGACTACATCATGCCCTCGCGCGGCCTGATCGGCTTCCAGACCGAGTTCCTGACGCTGACCTCCGGCACCGGCATCATCCACCACGTGTTCGACCACTACGGGCGGTTCAGGACCGGCTCCATCGGCGCGCGCAACAACGGTGTGCTGATCGCGAACAGCGCCGGCAAGGCCCTGGGTTACGCGCTGTTCAACCTGCAGGAGCGCGGGCGGCTGTTCATCGGCCCGGGCGAGGAGGTGTACGAGGGCATGGTGATCGGCATCCACTCGAGGGACAACGACCTGGTGGTGAACCCGCTGAAGGCGAAGCAGCTCACCAACATCCGCGCCGCCGGCTCCGACGAGAACATCCTGCTCACGCCGCCGATCCGCATGACGCTCGAGCAGGCGATCGAGTTCATCGACGAAGACGAACTGGTCGAGGTCACGCCGAAGAGCATCCGCATCCGCAAGAAGCTGCTGCTGGAGCACGAGCGCAAGAAGGCCTCGCGGGCCAGCGCCTGAGCTGAGCGGGCCGCGCGCCCCCTCCCTCGCTATGTGGATATAGAACCCCCGGCCGGGTTCAAACCCGCACAGCCGCGCGCTATTCTCGAAGCCATCACATCAAGCCTCAGGGAAGGAGGCGGACGATGCGCAGGGACGCGGGACTCACCCTCGTAGAACTCCTGGTGGCCATGGCCGTGGCCGCGGTGCTGCTCGGCATCGGCATGCCGGCCTTCGGCAGCCTGATCCAGGAAAGCCGACTCACCACCACCACCAACCGGCTGGTGGCCGCGCTCCACCTCGCCCGTTCGGAGGCGGTGCGCCACAACGCCCGCGTGACGCTGTGCAACAGCGGCGATGGCGCCTACTGCGCCGAGGCGGGCGGCTGGGAGCAGGGCTGGATCGTCTTCCTCGACACGGACGCCACCGGAGCGCGGGACGCCGAGGATCCCCTGATCGCCGTCGGCAACGCGGCCGTCGACGGCATCACCATCAGCGGCAACACGCCCGTACAACGCTATGTTTCCTACATCGGCCTCGGCGCCACGCGACGGGCGAGCGGTGCATTGCAGATGGGCACGATCACCCTCTGCGCCGGCGAGGCCGGGCGCCAGATCGTGATCAGCCGCACCGGGCGGCCGCGCGTGCAGCAGGGAGGGTGTGCGTGATGAGTCTCGGAACAGGATCAGCCGTCACGACCATGCGGCAACATGAATGCGTTCGCAGCGGAGCCCGGAAAGAATCCGCGTCAACGGCCGTTTGGCCGCGGCCCAAGGACGGCCTTGGGAACAGGGTCTGCCGACAGCGCAGGCCTGACTGCACTCTCCACGGGGCAGCCAGCGTCCGGCGGACGTCCTCCGGTTTCACCCTGCTCGAGACCCTGATCGCCCTCGTGGTGCTGTCCGTCGGTGCGCTGGGCTGCGTGGCACTGCAGCTGAAGGCGCTGCAGGCGACCCACTCGGCCTATCAGCGCAGCCTTGCCAGCCTGATCGCCGCCGATGCGGGCGAGCGGCTCTGGGCCGGGCTGGCGACCGGCCAGATCGACACCGGATGGCTCCCGGAGTGGGTGCAGCGCCGCGACTGCGCGGGGGGCAATCCGCACGTCTGCCTGCCAGAGCTGGCGGTGCGCATCGAGGGTGCGGCGGAGCGAAGAGTCGTCTCCGTGTCCTGGGTGGAGTCACGTTTCCAGGATGCCGAGGATGGCCGTGCCCGGCTGGATTACGTGTTCGAGCTCCTGCCGGAGCGCCCATCGTGAAGCGGATCGTTGAGCCGGGATCGAGCCGGTGCCGCGGGCAGCGGGCCTTTTCGCTGGTCGAGTTGATGGTGGCGCTGACGCTCGGTCTGCTGCTGACGGCTGCGGCGGCAAGCCTGTTTCTGAGTGTGCGTCAGATCCAGATCGAACAGGAGCGTGTGGCGACGATGAAGGAGAACCTGCGCTTCGCGACCGACTTCATGGCCCGCGACATACGGGGTGCCGGAATGCGCGAGGATGGTGAACTCGATCTTTCCGGCGCATTGGAACCGGCGGACCCTGCGAGCTCCGAGCAGCAGCAGTTTACCGTGCGCAAGGCGGGCATGAATTGCCTCGGCGAGGTCGGGCCGTGGGTCGCGAGCATGTACAGCGTGCACGACAACCAGCTGCGTTGCGGCAACGACGCGTCTCCGCCGCAGAACCAGCCGCTGGTCGGCGGTGTCCGCTCGATGACGGCCGTGGCACTGGACGCCTGGGGTCAGCCCGACTGGGAGCGGCCGGTCGCAGTGCGCATCGAACTGGAGCTCGAGAGCCGGGCGGGCAGTCAGGTGCTGACCCATGCCGTCCAGTTCGTCGTGAGCCTGCGCAATGTCGTGCTCGATCGCTATCAGTCGCTCTGAGCGGAGGGGACTCGTGCGCAGCGGGCAAACGGGAGTGGTGCTGGCGGTCGTGCTGGTGCTCCTCGCAGCGGGCAGCCTGATTGCCGTAACCGGCATGACCCAGGCTGTCGTCGACGAGCGGATCGCCGGAAACCAGCGCCAGGTCGCCGAGATCTTCCCGGCCGCCGAGGCGGGCCTGCTGCGTGCGGCGCGGTGGTGGGGAGAGGAAAGTGCCGGGCAGCGGCACGACGCGGTTTTCTGGGGTGACCCGGAGGCGGCAACCGCGGTGCTGCATGCGCTGGATCGTAACCTTCGGCCGGGTTTGACCTGGTCGGTCGTGGAACTCCGCTTCGATGGTGACGAGGTGCTGATGCGTGTCCGCGGACAGATCGAGGGCGTTGCAGCCGCGCGCGTGGTCGGGGCGCGTTATCGGCGCCCCGCGGAACACGAGCCCGCCGATGCCGACGGCAGCCTCTTCGGCTGGGCGGAATGGCTCCAGTACTGATGCGCCCGGAAACGAAACACGGCGCCTTCCCTCGGGGCGGGGTACACGGCGGATGGTGGAGTTTTCCTGTTCCGGCGTTCACCCCGCAGGGAAGTGTGCAGATTCACTGCAGTGCATTCACCAACGTAAATGTTACGGGCTCAAGTCCGCAAGCGTGGCGCCGATAGAGCAAGGTACAGCGAAAACGCAACGACTGCCGGACGTGAACGAGGGGCCGCCGGGCATCCAATCCGTGTATGGCTGGATCTGACCGGCATGCGCGGTTTGAGGCGTTCCGGGTCCGGTGGCAAGATGCGTTGGCCGACACGATCGCAGGGGACAACGATGCAAGACCACACAGGCCATGTCGATGGCTGACCCCATTCCGGACTCCATGATGCTGCAGGGCCTGCAGCCCGTCGGCGACCTCGATCCCGAGAAGCGCGCTGCCCTTGCGCAGCGGGGGCAGATCACGGACCTGCGCTACGGCCAGAGGCTGGATGCCTCCACGGAACACCGCTGGTTGCTGTACCTCGTGGAAGGCAACGTGAGTCACGTCTCCGGGGATACGGCCACCACCGTCAGCGCAGGTTCGGCTCGGGCGCGCCAGCCGCTGTTTTCCGAGGGGCGGTTCCAGGAGCACGCGGTGGCACACGGGGCGGCCCGGATCCTGCGGCTGGACCGTCGCGTGTACGAGATCCTGCAGCAGCAGCAGAGCCAGTCCGGCTACGAGGTCCAGGAGACCGAGTTGGACGATACCGAGAGCGCACTCTTTTCCGAGGTGTATGCGGCCTGCACCGAGGGCAAGCTGGATCTTCCCGCGCTGCCGGAAGTCGCCGTGAAGATCCAGATGGCGATGAAGGACCCGGACGTGGACATCAAGCGCCTGGCCAACATCGTGTCGCTGGACATTGCGATCACGGCCGGCTTGATCCGTGCCGCCAGCAGCGCCGCCTACGGCAGCGGCAACCCGGTGAAGAGCGTCCGTGACGCCATCGTGCGGCTGGGCCTGGTCGCCGCGCGTCGCCTGGCGCTGACCATCGCAATGCAGCAGGTCTTCCGATCGGACTCGCGGGTGCTGCAACGGCGCATGAGGGAGTTGTGGGACCGCAGCGTGCACGTATCGGTGCTGAGTTTCGTGCTGGCCCGCCAGTGCAAGGGTCTGGAGCCGGAGCAGGCGCTGCTCGCGGGGCTGCTGCATGACATCGGATCCCTGCCGATCCTCGACTACATCGGTCGGAACCATCCCGATGCCACCGACGACGAGATCGAGGGCAGCATCGAGAAACTGCACGGCGTGGTCGGCGAGATCGTCATCGGCTCCTGGCACATGGACAGCCACATGAGCACGGTGGTGCGCGAGTCCGGAAACTGGGGGCGCGACAGCAAGGGCAAGCCCGACTTCTGCGACCTCGCGATCGTCGCCCGCCTGTATCACCTGAACGAGCAGATGCCCGGCGCCGCGATTCCCGCTTACCACGAGGTCCCGGCCTTCGCGAACCTCGGCCTGCCTCCGCCGAACGAGGCGATGAAACTCGACATCATCGAGAACGCAGCCGGCGAAATGGCCGAGATGATGGCGGTGATCAACGGCAAGGCCTGAGAGGATGGTGGTGATCAACGGCGAGGCCTGGGGAAGGGCTGAGCCCGTCGAAGAACGCCACCCGGCGGCTCACCAGAGAACTGCCATGGTCGTGCACCACCCCTGAACATGAAAACTCCCTCACCCTCTCCCGCTTGCGGGGGCGGGTTGGGGTCGGGCGGCGCAACGATTCAAGCGCGAAATCGCCCGTTTTTCCGGACGAAAACTCCAATCAATCAATGATCTGGCTGGGTCCGGCCCGGATAGGTCCGCCCATGATATATCCGAAGAAGTATGAAAAAAGATTTTTCCCGGTCTATGCTTATGTGGGGACAAAGTGCCATGGGGGTGTTGCGATGGCTGATAGCCCGGGGATTACCGGAGGCCCGCGTATCGGGTTGAATCAGGCGGGCGAGGAGCTTGCTTATCGAAGCGCGCGGGAACTGTCGCTGTGGCTCGATACCGAGGCGGCCGACGGGCTGATGAGTCAGTTCCAGACGTTGCTGCAGGCTGCGCAGGCCCTGAATCAGCTGGCGGTTGACGAGGCGGATCTGCTGGGCCTCGTCGGGGTGCTGGACCAGCGGGCCTTCCCCTTGCTGGCGATTCTGTGCAAGCAGGTCGACAAGGTCCCTAACCCGATTGCGCCCTCGCATCGGGCGATGGTCGCGGACTACGCCGCCCTGCTTCACGAGCTGTCCACCCTGTACCTGCGCATCGTGGCCGAGGGGCTCGAACAGCACCTCGTGCAAAGCGATGCCGCCGGGACTTACCTGCGCAAGTCCGTGTACCTCAGCCACAGACTTTCGCTGCACCTGTGGCGTCTGTACCAGGCCGAGCCGGAGGGATTCTGGGCGCAACTGCACCGTGCGCTGGAGCTGGGCGAATCACTCGGCGTCGCCTCCGAGGCCCCGGCGCCCGACGAGGCCGTGTCCGGCTACGCACCGGCCAGTATCGAGACTCTTGTCGCCCGCATTGCGGTGCTTGCGTCGAGCGACGTTTACGCCCTCAGGCGCGACGAGGCCACGCTTCTGGCGGGCTGGCTGGAGGCGCCGCCGTTGCGGGTTTCGGAGTCGGTTGAGCGCTCGGGTGGGGAACATCAGCCGCTACTGCGGCTGGAGTTGGATTCAGACCGGCCGCCGTCGCTGCTGATGGGTCGGGGCGACGCGGCTCCTGGGCTCCGGTTCATCGACCTGGATCCGCTCATCGCGGCACTGAGATTCACGCCGCCGAAGGTGCAGGAGGGGGAGGCTGGCGGGACGGATGACCTGGGCCGGCGACTGCAGCGGCGCTGGGTGGTCCCGCCGATGCGGCAGTTCACGCGCGAGCCCGCAGACATGGGTCCGTTGGTCACCGTGACCGGGCTGCAGGCCATTCACCGGATGATCCGCGCCGACTACCGCTTTCCGCGCTCCGTCACCGACGTCTACTCCACCATCCTTCCGGGCGCATATTTCGCGCCCGAGAGCAACGATCCGGAAGAGATTCCGGCCGTTTTCGTGGTCGAGGGGATTCTGGAAACCACTGCACCGGAAGTCACGTTCACAGGCGCCGGCGAGGCCGAGGCTCGGGAAGTTCAGATCCTGTCACCAAGGAAGCTCGAACGCCTGCGCGCGGTCTGGGATTCCGCACTACGCGCCCTGGACTCGAGTGCTGCAGACGCGGTTGCCGGGGACGAGGGAGTCTCGTCAACGGCGATCCCGGGCTGGCTCAGGAACGTTGGGGCGGGCGGCTGTTGTCTGCGCCTGCAGGCGCCGGACGCAGCGGTCTTCGGGGGCAACCTGATCGCGATCCGTCTCGCCAGCGAGGAGCGCATCCTCTGGCAGGCAGGTGTGATCCGGTGGCTGCGTTACGACGCACCGGACACCGCGACGGTCGGGGTGCAATATCTGGCGCAGGCCTGCGTTCCGGTAGACGTCTTCTGCCTGTCTGCGGGGGAGGGGGTTGCGAGCGGAGTGCAACCCGGGCTGTTTTTCCGGGAGCGTGGCAGGTCGGGTACAGGATCGCTGCTGCTGGATTCGGGGGCTTTCCCGGCCGGGGTGCGGGTCGCTTTCAGCATCGGGAGTGCGAAGTGCAACGTGATGCTGGAGTCCGTCCGGCCCGAGAGCCACGTCTTCAGCCGGGCCGACTTCACCCTGCTGGGCAATGCCGACGCCGCGGCTCCGACGGGAAGGCTCAGTCAGGGTTGAGATCGGCGACGCTACGGCTCCGCGCCAGCGGCAGTCAGGTTCTACGGAAAAGTCGGGCGGGCGCGGGGGGGCACCCCCCCCGGGTGGCCGAGGCGTTATACCGGGCTGGCCGCGTCGGCTGTCGATCATCGGCATCCGGGGGCGGGAGACACCGGTCGCCGCATGTTGCAGGCGGTTGACCATGCACGGATCCAGACCGCAAAATCGCGCAGCGACGCGGGGTGTCAAACCCGTTGTTTCGGGGCGGGACATTCCGGCCATCGCCCCGCTCAGGCCGGTTTTCGAGGAGGCGGATCGTGCAGAAATGGAGTGGCAATCCTTCCGATTTGCTCAGCGATGAGCAGCGCCAGAGGATCGACGACTTCCTGGGTCGGCGCCCGATTGGGATGTCGGTCGAAAAGCGTGGCGCGAAGCTCAAGAGCTACCCGGCGCAACTCTGGAACCTCGACAGCACCAAGAGCCCGCTGGACGTCGTCGCGTTTGAACGCCCGGTGGGTCATCCCGGGCTGATGCTGGTCGGCAACGAGCCGATTCCCGAGCTGAAACGTGCTGTACTCGTAATCCCTGCGTCAGCCGACTCTGGCGAGATGAGGCAGGTGCATGGTCGGACCCAGGAATCCCGTTGCGGCCGGAAATCGCAGGACGATGACGGGAAGCGCAACGTGCACTGCAGCGTGTTCGTCCACGACGACCAGGCGCGCCCCTGAGTCGGGGCGCCGATCACCCATTACATGCTTCCGCCGGCCTCCAAGGCCGGTCCATACCGCGTGCCGCTATTCCCCCGGTTCGCTGCGCCGAACCGCAGTTCGGCCGCGGCGATGATGGAGGTGCAGACCCCATCTTCACCGACCCTCTCGATCCAGTTCTTGACTCGGCACCTTCGAAACCGTGGCATAAGCTGCAGCAGATGCCATCGCTCCGTCTCGCCGCATGGGGGAACCCGCGGGCCAAGAGCCGTCGTGTAGTGCAGATGATGGGTTCACGAGAGAGCAATGGACTCACGTCGCACCCGGCAGCATCGCTCGCTCCACCCTGCCGCCAGCTCCTTTCGAGAGATGGGTATTCCGAGACCCTTCCGGCAATTGCCGCTGTTGTAGTGGAGCGTTTTGAACTCGTAAGCAATAGAAACAACCATTTACGTGACTAGCTGTCGAGCTTCCGAGATCCACGAAAAAGCGACCGCAGCGACGGGCGCTCAAGCAATGTGGGGGCGTTCAAGCGAGGTTGGTATCCCGGAGTTCGTCACGGATCCAAATCAGCAACGGAGTGGCTTCCGCCGGACCAGGCAATTCGGCGATGGACCTCCTCGAGACAAAGTGGGTGTCCCGGAGTTGTGCCGAGTGGCTGGCTCTGACCTAAGCGCCTGTCACTAGGGTTACGAGATCGGAGTAGCGGGTCAGCAGTCTGTCTGTGGTCAGCAACCGCGCGGGGAGGGCTTGCGCCTGCGCTACCAGCAGACGGTCGAACGGGTCGCGATGATGCCAGGGCATGCGTGCCACCGCATGGCAGTGGGCAGCCCGCACTGGTAACTCCCGAAATCCGGTTTCAAGTGCCAGTCCCTCAATATCTTCTGGCATGAAATCGAAGCCATCGCGTTCAAGCGACCGTTTGATCGCAATCTCCCAGATGTTTACGGCGCTGAACAGGATCTCGTTGCCGGGATCCCTCAGCCACGCAAGCACTTCGTCCGCCAGTCGCTCGGGCGCGATGAGCGCGGCAAGAAGCACGTTCGTAT
>SKQM01000153.1 GCA_007119005.1 Thioalkalivibrio sp. | reverse complement strand
AATGGGGACTGCGCCTGCACACCCTGTACCAGATCGGCGCCGATCCCGAAAACGCCGGCCTGCTGGACATCGTCCATCCAGGCCAGGAGATCGAGTGGCAGGTCGGCCCCGACGGTGAACTGAAACGTCTGCGCCTCTGGGCCGACCGCGGCCGCGGGCACGAGTGGGTGCGACTGGACGGTACCGACCAGTACACGCGGATGGAGATCAGCAACGAGCGCGAAATCAGCCATCGACTGCTGCTGGGCGAGGTTCACGGCACCCTGCCCGACTCGCTTGCGACGAATACCGGCCTCACTCCGGCCGCCGCACGGGCCATCGGCCTGCTGCTCGAGGATCACCTGCCCCTGGGCGAACAGGTCCACGAGGGCGACCAGTACACCCTGCTGGTCGAGATCGAGACACTACACGGCGATGACACGCCCTACGACTTCCGTCTGCTGGCATTCGCCTTCGTTGGCGCGTCGAAGGTCCTGACCGCAGCCCGGCACGCTGACGGGCGTTTCTACACCCCCGAGGGTCGACCGTTGCTGCCACCCTTCGACCGCCATCCGTTCAAGGGTGACTACCGGATCACATCCGGGTTCAGCAACGGGCGCCGCCATCCGGTCACCGGACGGGTGGCGCCACACAACGGTACTGATTTCTCGATGCCGGTAGGCACGCCGGTTCTGGCACCCGCTGACGGTCGCGTCGCCCAGGTGGACAGTCATCCCCTCGCCGGGAGGTTCGTGGTGATCGAACATGGGCAGGGTTTCAGCACGCGGTACCTGCACCTGCAGAAGTCTCTGGTGCAACCCGGGCAACAGGTGACGCGGGGTGAGCGCATCGCACTCTCCGGCAACAGTGGGCGCACCACCAGCGCCCATCTGCACTACGAACTGCATGTGAACGATCGTGCGGTCGATCCGATGCGCGTCGAACTGCCCCGTGGCGAGCCGCTGTCGGGTACCGAACTGGCTCTGTTCCAGCGCACCGCGCAGCCCCTGCTGGCGGAGCTTCGCGAGGCCGCCGCCTCGCGGCAGGTGGCGATGCAGCCGTTGTCCGCCTCCGGTTTCTGAACGGCCGACCGGGGCCCTCCGAGCGCCCCACGAACCCGACCGTGCAGCCCCCGATGCTGAATCCCCTGACCCCGGTGCACCTGCACTGGGACGGCGACCTGCCCAAAGCGCTCGAGTACGAGGACATCTACTTCAGCGCAGCCGACCCGCGCGGCGAGGTGCAGACAGTCTTCATCGAGGCCAACGAACTGCCTTTCCGGTTCCGCAACGTTCGGCGGTTCGCCATCGGCGAGACGGGCTTCGGGACGGGACTGAACTTTTTCCTGACGCTCGACACCTGGCGCCAGCATGCCCCTTCGGGCGCGTTCCTCAGCTACGTGAGCGCGGAGGCGCACCCGCTGGCACCAGCGGACATCCACCGGGCCCTGCGGGCTCAGGACATACCGGAAACCGACATCGCAGTGCTGCTGGCCCAGTACCCACCGCCGGTATCAGGCCTGCACAGGATTCACTTTCCGGAGGACCGCGTAGTGCTGACCCTCGTGTACGGGGACGCGGCGCCGGAGTTCGCTCGGGTTCGGGGCAAGGTCGATGCCTGGTTCCTCGACGGATTCGCGCCGAGCCGGAACCCGGCGCTGTGGAACATCGCGGTCTTCCGGCAGATGGCCCGGCTTTCCCGTGCCGGCACCACGCTGGGCACCTTCACCGCCGCTGGACAGGTACGGCGCGATCTCGCCGAGGCCGGCTTCGCGGTGAAGCGGATTCCGGGCTTTCGCGGGAAGCGGGAACGGCTTGTCGGCCGTTTCCAGACCGCACCGTACCCGGATACCGCGCCGATGGACCGCATCGCGGTGATCGGTGCCGGGATTGCCGGACTTGCCACGGCTGTTGCGCTGCGCGAGCGCGGCGCGACCGTCACCATCCTCGATCCGCGCGGCGTGGCCACGAGAACTTCAGGCAACCCGGCTGCGTTGTTGTCGCCGCATCTGAGCGCAGGCGATTCCCTACGCAATGCCTTGGCCCTGGCGGGCATGCGCGCCACCCGGGCACTGCTCAACGCGCTCCAGGTCGACGGGAATGATGGCGTCCTGCGCGCCGAGGGCATCGAGCACCGCGGCATCACCCGCCACGCGGCACGGCGTCTGGCCCGGCTGTCGGCAGTGGATCCGCGGCTGGCGGGCAATCTTTACCAGGTCGTGAACAAAGACCCGAGGAAGCCGATTCTCCGCTATCCTCAAGGCATCGGCGTCGATCTTGGCGCTTTCTGCCGACATCTTGCACACGGGTTGGACGTCCGTCACCGCCAGGTGTTTACCGTCGACACCGGTGAGCGGGGCGCGTCGCTGGGCTATGCCGACGGTGGGCAGGATCTTTTCGACGCCGTTGTGATCGCCACGGGCGCGGGACCGGCGCTCTATCCCGGGCAACCCCGGCCCCTGCACGTCGGTGGCCAGCTCACGCGGATCCGCACCCCGCTGCGCAGTGTCGGGCGGATGGCGCTGACCGGCAGGGGCTACTGCCTGCCGGAATACGAGGGCCAGCACTGGCTCGGGGCAACCTACCGCCACGATAACGCCGACAGCGGCGTGCACGACCCCGACAATGTCGAGAATCTGCGGCAGCTGCACTGGGTGGATCCGGCACTCGAAGCGGCTGAAGAGGTCGCGGTCAGCGGCGCCTGGTACGGGACGCGCGCGGTCTTCCGGGACCGGCTGCCGGCGGTCGGAGAGGCGGCCCCCGATCCTGCGGTACACGCACCAGACGGAGCCCGACCAACGGGAACACCCCGGGTCTTCATCCACATCGGGCTCGGCTCGCGCGGGGTGCTGTACGCACCCCTCGCCGGCCAACTGCTCGCAGACCGGATTTTCGGCCTGCCGGAAGTCCTGCCCGAGCCCCTGAGCGAATTGCTCTCACCGGCGCGTTTCCGGCACAAGGAAGCCTGAATCGAAGCCTGGCCTTCAGGCGCCCTTGCGGGGCCTCGGCACCCTGCGGGGGGTCGCCGCAGATTTGAGTCCCGTGTGCTGGGTCCTGATCCGCCCACCCTTCGAAAAACGTTCGCCCGATCCTGAGGGGCGTCGCCCGGTGCCGGCCGGCTGGTAATTCGGGACCAGGTGCCGCTTGCCGTTTCCGATCAGGTCGGCCCGGCCCATTCGCTGCAGGGCCTCGCGCAGCAGGGGCCAGTTTTCCGGGTCGTGGTAGCGCAGGAAGGCCTTGTGCAGCCGCCGCGCCCGAATCCCTTTCGCCGAGTGCACCCGTTCCCCACCCTCGCGGTGGATGCCGCGCAAAGGATTGCGGCCCGTGTGCCACATCGCGGTGGCGAGGGCCATCGGGCCGGGCAGGAAGGCCTGCACCTGGTCGGCCCGAAACCCGTTTCGCTTCAACCAGAGCGCGAGATTCAGCATGTCCTCGTCGGTCGTCCCTGGATGCGCGGCGATGAAATAGGGGATCAGATACTGCTCCTTGCCCGCCTCCCGCGAGAAGCGGTCGAACATCGCCTTGAATCGGTCATAGGTCCCGATCCCGGGTTTCATCATTCGGGAAAGTGGCGCTTCTTCCGTATGTTCAGGCGCAATCTTCAGGTAACCTCCCACGTGGTGGGTCACCAGTTCGCGCACGTATTCCGGCGCTTCCACCGCGAGGTCGTAGCGCAGCCCCGAAGCGATCAGCACCTTCTTGATCCCCGGCAGCGCCCGTGCCTTGCGGTAGAGGCCGACCAGAGCCGAATGGTCCGTGTTCAGATTCTTGCAGATGCCCGGGTACACGCAGGACAGCCGACGGCAGCTGCGCTCGATCTCCGGATCCTTGCACGCGAGTCGGTACATGTTGGCCGTGGGCCCGCCAAGATCCGAGATCACACCGGTGAACCCGTCGACGCGATCGCGGATCTCCTCCACCTCACGCAGAATCGACTCCTCGGACCGGTTCTGGATGATCCGCCCCTCGTGTTCCGTGATCGAGCAGAAGGTGCAGCCCCCGAAGCAGCCACGCATGATGTTCACCGAGAACCGGATCATTTCCCAGGCCGGGATGCGCGCACCGGCATAGACTGGATGCGGCGCACGGGCATACGGAAGATCGTAGACCGCGTCCATCTCCGGCGTGGTCAACGGAATCGGCGGCGGGTTGAGCCACACTTCCTTGTCGCCGTGGCGCTGCACCAGTGCGCGCGCGTTGCCCGGATTCGTCTCGAGATGGAGCACGCGTGAGGCATGGGCATACAACACCGGATCCGCCCGCACCTGCTCGAAAGCCGGCAGCCGGATCACGGTCCTTTCCCGGGGGTGACCGCGCGGCACCGCCCGCTGCAGCCGCACCACTTTCGGCTGATCCGCTCCGGCGTCGCCCTTGGTGGCGCAGTCGGTGGCGCTGGTGCTGGCGTACGGGTCCGGCTTCGGCTCGACCGGACCGGGGGCATCGACATCGGTGGAATCGACGACGACCCAGTCGGCGGGCACCGCGTCGCGGAGGAACACGCTGCCGCGAACATCCTGGATGTCCCGGGGGTGTTCGCCGCCTGCCACCCGGTGAGCCACCTCGACCAATGCGCGCTCCGCGTTGCCGAACAGCAGCAGGTCGGCGCGCGAATCCAGCAGTACCGAGCGCCGCACCTTGTCCGACCAGTAGTCGTAATGTGCGATGCGCCGCAGGCTGGCCTCGATGCCCCCGATCACGATCGGCGCGTCCGGCCAGGCCTCGCGCGCCCGCTGCGAATAGACAATCACCGCGCGGTCCGGCCGTCGACCGCCCTCGTCATTGGGTGTGTAGGCGTCGTTGCGCCGGATCCGCCGGTCTGCCGTGTAGCGGTTGACCATCGAATCCATGTTCCCGGCGGTGATGCCAAAGAAGAGATTCGGCCGTCCCAACTCACGGAAGGGCTCCGCCGACCGCCAGTCCGGCTGGCTGATGATGCCGACCCGGAACCCCTGGGCCTCCAGCAGCCGCCCGATGATCGCCATGCCGAAGCTGGGGTGGTCGACATAGGCGTCGCCGGTGACGATGATCACGTCGCAGGAATCCCAGCCCAATGCCTCCATTTCCGGGCGCGACATCGGCAGGAACGGCGCCACACCGAAGCGATGGGCCCAGTACTTCCGATATGAAAACAGTTGCTTGTCCGATTCCATTGAAGTTTTTCCGAAAGAGATCTTCGACCGGGGTCAATCCCGGCTGTGCACGCCGGCGTAAGGCACGTTCGCCATTTCGACAAGATCGCGACTGAAGGTGATCAGATCGTCCCGGTCCAGGTCCGCCAGCCGCGCCCGCCCGGCCGCCCGCGCCAGAACCTGCATCAACTGCACGGACGCACCGAGGAAACGCGCGAGCCGCTCGCCCCCTGTCTCCGGATCCAGACGCTTGCGCAATTCAGGAACCTGGGTGGCGACGCCGGTCGGGCAGCGGTTGGTGTGACAGATGCGCGCTCCGACACAGCCGACCGCCTGAATCGCACTGTTACCCAGCGCGATGCCGTCGGCGCCAAGCGCCAGCGCCTTCACGAAGTCCGCCGGTGTGCGCACCCCGCCGGTGACGATCAGCGTGACCCGTCCGCTCGCGCCGCGAAGATTCAGGTAGTGCCGCGCGCGGGCCAGCGCCGGGATGGTCGGAACGCTGATGTGATCCCGAAGCAGGGCCGGCGAGGCCCCGGTGCCGCCACCGCGACCATCCAGAATCACGTAGTCGGCTCCCGCTTCGAGCGCGAAGGCCAGGTCCTGCTCGATGTGGTTCGCGGAGAGTTTGAAACCGATCGGTATGCCCCCGGTACGTTCGCGCACTCCATCGGCGAAACGCCTGAAATCCGCCGGCGTTTCCAGATCGCGGATCGCCGGCGGAGAGATGGCTTCCCGTCCAGCCTCGATCCCGCGTACCTCGGCAATCTCCTTCGAGACCTTCGCGCCCGGCAACACACCGCCGACGCCGGTCTTCGCACTCTGGCCACCCTTGAAGTGGAAGGCCTGGACCCTTTCCAGGATCTCGTCCGAGTAGCCGTACCTTGCCGGCCCCAGTTCGAACAGGTAGCGCGAGTTCTCGGCCTGCTCTTCCGGGAGCATCCCGCCCTCCCCCGAGCAGATGCCGGTGCCAGCCCTTTCGGCGCCGCGGGCGAGTGCGATCTTGGCCTCCCGGGAAAGGGACCCGAAGCTCATGTCCGAGACCAGCAGCGGCATCTCCAGCCGCAAAGGTCGGCGCGCCTCGGGGCCAATCACCAACGCGGTGTCCACCTCGGCGTCACCCGGCAGCGGCCGCCGTGCAAGCTGTGAAGTCAGGATCTGGATGTCATCCCAGGACGGCAGGCGGTCACGCGGCACACCCATCGCGACGGTGGGCCCCATCGCTCCCACCTCTTTCAGCCCGCCGCGCGCGAGGGCATGGATGAATTCCACGTGGGGCTCGGTGTCGGTGTTGCGAGGCTCCGGGGGCGTTCCGCTCCCGGAATCGTCATTGCCCCCTTCGAATTCCTTTCCCACCGCGCTCGCGGGTACCTGCTCGTGCGTACCGTCGCAATAGGGAAGATCCCGGGACTGCTTGCACATGCACAGCCAGTTCTCCCCGTCCTCTCTTGGCGTGAACGCGATCGGTTCGATCCCGGTGCCTTCGTGCGACCCATCGCAGAAAGGCTGATCTTTGGACCGCCCGCATCGGCAGAAGTAGTACTCCCTGCCCTTTTCGAGCTGGACGCCCTTGGGTTCGACTGCCGCAACGATCGGCCTTGCCATTTCGACTCCTTGACCCGAAATCCGCGCACCGCGCGTTTGTCATCAACATTTGATCCAACCCACTTCCCCGGAAAAGTGGAATAATCCCGTGCCAGCACTCAGCATCCGAGGTAACGCCGATGGCGCGCATCGACCACCGACAAACCCGCCGCGACTACCGCCGCGGCCAGCTGCGCCGGGCCAACCTCGCGGCCAACCCAATGGATCAGCTGGCCACCTGGCTTGCGGACGCTCAGGACATCGATCATCCCGAACCCACCGCGATGATCCTCGCCACCGTGGGTAGTGATGGCCAACCCGCTGTCCGCGCCGTGCTCTTGAAACACCTGGACGACGAAGGCCCCTGCTGGTACACCGACTCCCGCAGCCTCAAGGGTCAGCAACTCGCCGTCAACCCGAAGGCTTCGATCCTTTTCTACTGGCCCGAACTCGAGCGCCAGGTTCGCCTCGACGGGCTGGTCCGGATGCTCGAACCCGAACTCGCGGACGAATATTTCGCGAGCCGCCCTCTCGGCAGTCGCTATGCCGCGGCGACGTCGCACCAGAGCCAGCCGATCGACAGCCGGGAAGAACTCGAGCGGCGACTCGAAGCCGTGCGTGCGCGGCACCCGGACGGCAACGTGCTCCGCCCGCCGACGTGGATCGGTTACCGCCTCGAACCCACGCTGTTCCAGTTCTGGCAGGGGCGCGAAAACCGCCTGCACGACCGTTTCCAATATACGCGGGAGGACGGCGTCTGGACGATAACCCGTTTGATGCCCTGAGATTTTTGAACCTACCGCGCGAACCTCTCCGCGCGCAGCATTCGCGCACCCCTCTGAAGCCCGGCGCGTTCAGACCGGCGCGCATATCGCGCTGGCCAGCGATCTGCTATCATCCGCGCGCGCTGAACGGAATCCCTGTCCCACCAGGCCGAACCGGTCAACGCAGCGACCCCGTGGAGAGGTGCCGGAGTGGTCGAACGGGGCGGTCTCGAAAACCGTTGTACGCGCGAGCGTACCGTGGGTTCGAATCCCACCCTCTCCGCCAATACCCATTTGAAAACAGGCGCTTGCAGGCGCCTTTTTCTTGTGCGCGCTTCCGCGGCAAGGGCGCGACCCGGACCAGGGAGCTGCGGCCTGCAACAGACTCCGGTCCTTCCCGGTCAAGGTGACGGACGCCGACTCTAGACGTGCGGCGAACCGGCGTTGCAGCGGGCCGGACTCGGGCGGCTCCCCGTTCGAGGTCATCGTGCGGTTTAGGCCGGTGCGAAGCAACACGTCATGCGTCGGCATCTCGCACCCCGAATACCGTGCGCCCCTGCAGGGCCTCGTGCGCGATCACCGCGGCGGCCGCACTCCAGCCCTGGCGGCACGTGCCTCCCGCAGTCCGGTCACGGCCGTGCACGAACTCCGGGAACGACCAGGGCTGGCCGTCCATCTCCAGCCGGTTGCCGGCATGCACCGCACGCAGGTAGCGGCGGGCGGCATCGGCATTCCCGCGCCGGGCCAGGTCGGCGGCGTGGAAGCCCGTGAGCATCGGCCACAGGCCTCCGTTGTGGAATTCATAGGGCTTGTTTTTGAAGGTATAGGAAAACATCACCTGAAGGTCCTCCCAGTCTTCGTGCACTGGCTCGATCACCGGGTGAAAGGCCGGCAGTAGCGGCAGATCCGCGTGCACCAGTTCCTCGTCGATGTAACGCTCGACCCGGGCACGCTGATCGTCGTCGGCCACGTCCAGCATCGATGCGAGCACGTTCGCGAAAGCGTCGAAGCGGTAGCTGTAGCCGCTGGGGGAGAAGGACGGCATCCAGTAGCGGTTCGCCGAGTGTGGAGCCGCTTCCAGCCCTTTGCGGTAGAGCACCTCATGATAGGCGTCGCCGGCCTGATCGGTGTCCGTGTCAAACCAGTAGTTGGCACGGATCAGGTGGCACAGGCGGCTGATCCGCTCCTGCAGCATGTGGTCGGTCGAGCCGTGCACCTCCGCGTGCAGCGCGGCCATGCTGCGCTGCGCCTGCAGGTATAGCAGCTGGTCGTAAAGCACGTAGCCACTCTGCAAGTACTCGTCGGCCCAATCGCCAGTCGCCGGCACATACAGCAGGCCGCGGTTGTTGAATTCCCAGGCACCGAGCAGGAAGCGCACCTTCTCGAGCGCCGGGAGCATCGCGTCCAGAAAGGCCCCATCCCGCGTCGCGTGCCAGTATTCCGCGCAGGCGATTACGAACCACAGGTCGGCGTCCACGCGACCGGTCGTGCCGCCGTAGCTGACGCGGCCGGTCAGCGGGTCCACGTTGCTCGGAATTTCCCCGTGCGGCCCCTGGTGCCGCGCCAGCGTCTCGAGCGTCGCTCGCGCGGCGGCAATCAGCTCTT
>SKQM01000014.1 GCA_007119005.1 Thioalkalivibrio sp. | reverse complement strand
TGGTGGGGCAGGGCAACAAGTTCGAAATCTGGGACGAGGACACCTGGTCCCGCAACCGCGAACTCTGGTTCGGGGAGGATGCGGATGACGCGCTCAGCGAAGCACTTGAATCCATCGCGCTCTGAAGCCCATGGACAGCGACCCGCATATCCCGGTGCTGCTGGAGGCCGCACTGGAAGGCCTCGCGGTACGTCCGGATGGACGTTACGTGGACGGCACCTTCGGGCGGGGTGGGCACAGCCGGGCGATCCTCGCTCGACTGGGTCCTCAGGGTGCGCTGCTGGCGATGGACCGCGATCCGTCTGCCTCGGAGGCCGCGACGGGCCTGTCGGGGGACTCCCGGTTCACGTTCGTAAGGGAGCGCTTCTCGCGCATGGCTGACGCGGTTCGGCAACACTGGCCCGACTGCGGGGCCGACGGGGTGCTGCTGGACTTGGGAGTCTCCTCGCCGCAGCTCGACGAGCCCTCGCGCGGCTTCAGTTTTCAGAAGGACGGCCCCCTGGACATGCGCATGGACCCCGGTGCCGGTGCACCGGTCTGTGAGTGGCTCAACGAGGCCGACGAGAAATCGATTGCAGACACGCTCTTCCTGCTCGGGGAGGAGCGCTACTCGCGCCGGATCGCGCGGGCGATCGTCGCCGCCCGTCGCGTGGCGCCGATCACGCGTACCGGTGAGCTGGCAGAACTGGTGCGCGCTGCGGTACCGCGCCGGGAACCCGGCAAACATCCCGCCACCCGGACCTTCCAGGCACTGCGCATCCTGGTCAACGACGAGCTGGGCGAGTTGCGGACCTGGCTGGAGACGATTCCCGGGGTGCTCAGGCCGGGCGCGCGGCTGGTGGTGATCAGCTTCCACTCGCTCGAGGACCGGATCGTCAAGCGCGCCTTCCAGGGACGTGCGGATGCTTCTGGGCCCCGCCTGCCGCGCGGTCTTCCGGTGGTGCCCGACATCGCGGCGCCGCTGCTCCGCGCGGTCGGGAAGCCGGTGCGACCAGAGCCACACGAATGCGACCGTAACCCGCGCGCCCGCTCCGCCGTGCTGCGGGTCGCGGAGAGGAATCCATGAGCCGCCTGCTGATCCTGCAGGCGCTTCTGGCGGCGCTGGTCTTTGCCTCCGCCGTCGGCGTGGTGATCACGCGTCACGAGGCGCGTCAGGCCTTCATAGAACACCAGTCCGAGTTGCAGGAGCGCGACGCGCTGAATCTGGAGTGGACACAGTTGCAGCTGGAACAGGCCACCTGGGCGACCCAGGCCCGGATCGAGACCGCGGCTCATGAGCGCTTGGGCATGATCCGCCCCGGGCCGGACCGGATCATCTACGTCGGGGGTGGTCCGTGGGCGCGCTGAAACGCGAGGTCAGTCACTGGCGCCTGAAGGTGCTTGCAGCCGGGCTGCTGGCCTTCACGGCCCTGCTGCTGTTGCGAGCGCTGGATCTTCAGGTCCTGAAGCAGGAGTTTCTGCAGGGTCAGGGTGAAGCGCGCCAGGTCCGCACCATCGTCGAGCCGGCGCATCGCGGAATGATCACCGACCGCAATGGCGAGCCCCTCGCGATCTCCGGTCCGGTGGAGACCGTGTGGGCGCACCCGGGCGAACTCCTGGCCCGTGCCGATCGCCTGCCCGAACTGGCGCGGGTGCTGGAACTCGAGCCGGCGGTGCTCCGGGCCCGCGTCGAGACTCGGGCCGGTCGCGAATTCGTCTATCTGAGGCGCCACCTGCCCCCGGAGCAGGCCCAGCAGGTCATGGCGCTCGATGTCCCCGGTGTCGCGCTGATGCGGGAGTTCCGGCGCTACTACCCCCATGGCGAGGCCACCGCGCACATCGTCGGTTTCACCGACATCGACGAGCGGGGACAGGAAGGCATGGAACTGGCATTCGACGGTTGGCTCTCCGGCCAGCCGGGCGCCAAGCGCGTGCTGCGGGACCGCCATGGTCACAAGATCCGGAACGTGGCCGCGATCCGTGCGGCGCAGGATGGGCACGACCTCCGGCTCACCATCGATCAGCGCCTGCAGTATCTCGCCTACCGCGAGTTGAAGGCCGCGGTGCAGGCGCACGACGCCCGCGGGGGTTCCGCGGTGCTCGTGGACGCACTCAACGGCGACATCCTCGCGCTGGTGAATCAGCCCGGATTCAACCCGAACAACCGGGCCCGGCTCGATCTCTCCCTGACCCGCAACCGGGCAGTGACCGATACGCTGGAGCCGGGGTCGGTGATCAAGCCTTTCACCGTGGCCGCGGCGCTGGATACCGGTACGGTCAGTGCGGACGTGCTACTCGACACCGCCCCGGGCACGATGCGCGTCGGCCGGCACACGGTGCGCGACATCCGGAATTTCGGCCGCATCGACCTGACCACGCTGATCTCCCGGTCTTCGAACGTGGGTTCCACCCAGCTGGCGCTGGAAACGCCTCCCGGGGACTTCTGGCGCATGTTGCACCAGGCCGGATTCGGGCGCTCCCTGGAGACCGGGCTGCCCGGTGAGGCCGGAGGACTGCTGCGGGACTTCCCGACCTGGCGCCGTTTGGAACAGGCGACGCTCGGTTATGGCTACGGGTTGTCGGTCACGCCGCTGCACCTCGCGGCCGCGTACACCGTCTTCGCCAACGACGGCCAGCGGATCCCGCTGCGGCTGGTCGAAACCGCGGGAGACAAGCGCCAGCCGGAGACGGTAATGAGCCCGGAGACCGCACGGGAGGTCCTGGCGATGATGGAACATGTGACGGGCCGCGAGGGCACGGCGCGCCAGGCCACGATCTCCGGCTACCGCGTGGCGGGCAAGACCGGAACCAGCCGCAAGGCAATCGCCGGCGGGTATGCGTCGGATCGCTATTACTCGTCCTTTGTGGGGCTCGCCCCGGTATCCCGCCCGCGTTTCGTGATGGCGGTGGTGATCGACGAGCCCGGGGCCGGCGTCTATTACGGGGGTGCGGTCGCCGCCCCGGTTTTTGCCAGCGTGGTCGAGAGCGCGCTGCGCCTGTTCAACGTGCCACCCGACCGGCTCGGCGAGCACCAGCTGCGGATGGCCGAAGAGCGCCGGGGGCCACGATCATGACGATCGGAACGCTCCCGCTGTCGGTCCTGCTGTCCGGACGTCCGGACCTCGCGGAGGTCGTGGTGCGGGATCTCTGCATGAACACCCGGGAGCTGACCGCGGGGTCGGCTTTCGTTGCGCTGCGTGGCACGCGGGCACATGGCCTGGATTTCGCGGCTGCCGCGCTGGCGCAGGGCGCGGTCGCCGTGCTCTGGGACGAGAAGGACGATGTGGCGGTCGACGATCCGCGTTTCGTACACGTGTCCGGGCTGCGCGGGCGTCTGCCCGAGCTGGCACGTCGGCTCTTCGGCGCCTGGCCCGAGCGGAGGCCGCTGATTGCGATCACGGGAACCGACGGCAAGACCTCGGTCAGCCACCAGGTCAGCAGCGCGCTGGAGGCTCTCGGCCTGCGCTGTGCGGTGATCGGCACCCTGGGCGTGGGCGCTCCGGATACGCTGGCCCCCACCGGGCACACGACGCCCGATGTGCTGCAGCTGCATCGGTATCTCGGGGAATTGGCCCGGGATGGATTCGACGCGGTGGCGCTGGAGGCCTCCTCGCACGCGCTGGTGCAGGGCCGGCTCGACGGCCTGCACCCCACGGTCGCCGTGCTGACCCATCTCGGGCGTGACCACCTCGACTACCACGGGTCCCTGGAGGCCTATGGCGAGGCCAAGTCCCGACTGTTCCGGATGCCCGGATTGCAGGCGGCGGTGCTGAATCTCGACGACGGGCTCGGCCGCCGCCTGTTCAATGAGATCGGGCGGAACCCGGCGCGGATCGCGCAATGCTGGACGTATGGCATGGGCGCGGCCGCTGGCGCAGCCGAACGTCACGTCCAGGCCAGGAATGTCCAGCCGACTGCCGAGGGGCTGGCCTTCGACGTCCGGGTCGGTCCGGTGCAGGGGCAGGTGCGGGCGCCGCTGCTCGGCAGCTTCCAGGTCGCGAACCTGCTGGCGACGCTGGGAACCCTGCTGGCCCTCGGCTACGCACCGGAGCCGGCCATCCGCGCGCTGCACCGAGTGCGGGGCGTGCCGGGCCGGATGGAACGCTTCACGGTCCCCGGTGGCCCGGTTCTGGTCGTCGACTATGCCCACACCGCGCTGGCGCTGCAGTCCGCGCTGTTGGCGCTGCGGCCGCACACCGACGGGCGCCTCTGGGTGGTCTTCGGCTGTGGCGGCAACCGCGACCCGGGCAAGCGCCCGCTGATGGGTGAAGTGGCCAGCCGCTGCGCCGACGAGGTGATCGTCACGGACGACAATCCGCGTGACGAGGATCCCGCCGCCATCCGGCGCGAGGTCATCGACGGCTGTGTCGGGCCTGCGGCGCTGCGCGAGATCGGCTCCCGTGCCGATGCGATCGAGACGGCCGTGATTGGGGCCCGCCCGGGTGACGTCGTGCTGATCGCCGGCAAGGGACACGAGGCGACGCAGACCGTGGCCGGAGTCGAGTTGCCATTCAGCGACCGCGAAGTGGCGCGTCGGCTCGCGACAGGGGGTGCAGGCGCATGATCGACGTCAGCACCCGCGAAGTGGCCCGGATGGTCGACGGCGACCTGCGCGGGCCGGAGAACCTGCGGATCCTCGGTGTCAGCCGGGACTCCCGGGAGCACCGGCCCCAGGCACTGTTCGTCGCGTTGCGCGGCGAACGCTTCGACGGCCACGACTTCATCAAGCCGGAACTCGCGGCGGCGGCGCTGCTGGTGGAACGGGCAGTGGACGATCCCCGGCCGCAGATCGTGGTCAGCGACACCCTCGCGGCACTTGCCCGGCTCGCCAGCGCCTGGCGCCAGCGCTGCCGGGCCCGTGTGATTGCGCTGACCGGCTCCAACGGCAAGACCACGACGAAGGAGATGCTCCGCGCGATCCTGGCACGGGCCGGCCGCGTGCACGCGACGGAGGGCAACCTCAACAATCACATCGGAGTACCCCTGACCCTGCTTGCGCTGCCTGCGGACGCCGACTTCGCGGTGATCGAGATGGGAGCCAACCACGCGGGCGAGATCGCGCAGCTGACTCGCTGGGTACAGCCGGAGGTGGCACTGATCACGAACGCCGGCCGCGCGCATCTGGACGGTTTCGGCAGCCTCGAAGGGGTTGCGCACGCGAAGGGCGAGATCTATCAGGGACTGCCCGCGCAGGGCGGCACCGCGGTGGTCAACCTCGACGACCGTTTTGCGGACTACTGGCTGTCGCTGAACCGGCAGCACCACTGCCTCGGGTTCTCACTGCAGGGACTGGGTGACATTCAGGGCACATGGACCCACCCCGACCGGCTCGAGCTCCGCCTGCACGGTGCGAGGCGCGAGCTGGTGCTTGCCGCGCCGGGCCGGCACTTCGCGCAGAACGCTCTGGCGGCGGGGGCCGCGGCCAGTGCGGTGGGCTGCGGGATCGACGACATCGCCCGCGGGCTCGAGGCCTGGCGTCCGGTTGCGGGACGCATGCGGGTTTTCCGCGACGCCTCCGGGGCGCGGGTCTGGGACGACACCTACAACGCCAACCCGGAGAGCCTGGGCGCCGCACTGCAGGTGCTGGCCGCGGACGCCGAAGAAACGGTGCTGGTGCTCGGCGACATGAACGAGCTGGGATCCCGGGCACGGGAGATGCACGCGGAAATGGGCCGCAGGGCCCGGGACCTGGGTGTCCGGCAGTTGCTCGCGGTGGGTAGCCTGACGCCCGCGGCGGTCGAGGCCTACGGCACGGGCGGGGAGTGGTTCGCGAGCCACGCGGAGCTCGCGTCCGCGCTGCGGGAGCGTCTGCAACCCGGCATGGCGGTGCTGATCAAGGGCTCGCGCAGCCAGCACATGGAGAACATCCTGGCCGCGCTCGACCTGGAGACTGCCGGCGCAACCGAGGGGGTGGCCAATGCTGCTGGCGCTCGCTGAATGGCTCGCCCAGTACCACCGAGGGTTCGCGGTGTTTCAGTACCTGACGCTGCGCTCGATTCTCGGGGTGGTGACAGCGCTGGTGATCGCACTGCTGGTCGGCCCGGCGATGATCCGCCGCCTGACGATCGAAAAGATCGGACAGCAGATCCGCAGCGACGGCCCGGAATCGCACTTGTCGAAGGCCGGTACGCCAACGATGGGTGGCGCGTTGATCCTGGTGGCGGTCGCCGTCGCGACCCTGCTTTGGAGCGATCTCGGCAACCGCTTCGTCTGGATCGTGCTGCTGACGACCCTGGCGTTCGGTGCCGTCGGCGCCTGGGACGACTACCTGAAGCTGCGCTACGGCAACAGCAGGGGTCTGACCGCGCGCGTGAAACTGGCGTGGCAGACGGTGTTCGCGATCGTCGCCGCGCTGGTGATCCTGTACACCGCGCAGTCACCGGTGGAGACCACCTTCTTCATTCCGGTGTTCAAGGACGTGCAGATTCACCTGGCCTGGTGGCTGTTCGTTCCGCTCGTCTGGCTCGTGGTCGTCGGTTCCTCGAATGCCGTCAATCTGACCGATGGCCTCGACGGGCTCGCGATCATGCCCGCGGTGCTGGTCGCAGGTGCGCTGGGCGTGTTCGCCTACGCCGCCGGTCACGCGGTCTTTGCCGAATACCTCGGCATTCCCGCAGTGCCCGGGGTCGGCGAGCTGGTGGTATTTGCGGGAGCTCTGGTCGGGGCAGGGCTGGGCTTTCTCTGGTTCAATGCCTATCCGGCACAGGTCTTCATGGGCGACGTCGGCGCGCTGGCGCTGGGCGCCGCGCTGGGCATGCTCGCGATCCTCAGCCGGCAGGAGGTGGTCCTGCTGATCATGGGCGGCATCTTCGTGATCGAGACCGTGTCGGTGATGCTGCAGGTGGCCTCCTACAAGCTGACCGGACGGCGCATGTTCCGCATGGCGCCGATTCACCACCACTTCGAACTCAAGGGCTGGCCGGAGCCGCGGGTGATCGTGCGCTTCTGGATCCTGACCGTGGTGTTCGTACTGATCGGGCTGGCGACCCTGAAGATCCGATGAGCGACGCGGCCGCCATCGTGCAATCGGATACGCTGGTCGTCGGACTCGGTGCGACGGGCCTGTCGGTGGCGCGCCACCTGGCCTCCCGGGGCGAGACCTTCGCGGTGACCGACACGCGCGAGGCCCCGGCAGGGCTGGCGCGGCTGGCGGAGATTCCAGGTTCGGATACGGCCTGGACCGGGCCGCTGACTGCACTGGAGCCCGGGCGCTGGCGCCGCATCATCGTTTCGCCCGGAGTGCCGGTGACGCTGCCGGAACTGGCGCGGGCCGCCGCTCCCGGCGCCGAGATCTTCGGTGACATCGAGCTCTTCGCCCGGAACGTGCGGCGGCCGGTGCTCGGCATCACCGGGTCCAACGGCAAAAGCACCGTCACGGCGCTGGCGGGGGCTCTGCTCGCCGCCGAGGGGCACCGGGTCGCGGTGGGAGGCAATTTCGGCACCCCTGCGCTGGATCTGCTCGATCAGGACGCAGAACTGTATGTGCTGGAGTTGTCCAGTTTCCAGCTCGAGACCACGCACAGCCTGGCGGCGGCCAGCGCGGCCATCCTGAACCTCTCCGCCGACCATCTGGACCGCTATGCGGATATGGCCGCCTACGCCGCCGCCAAGGCCCGGATCCTGCAAGGCGCACGGCGCATCGTGCTGAACCGGGAGGACCCTGTCGTCGTGCGGCTCGGTGCGGGGCGCGATGCCGTGACCTTCGGGCTGGACGAGCCCCCGGGTCCCGAGGATTTCGGCATCCTGGAGCGTGGGGCGGAACCGTGGCTGGTGCGCGGTGCGATGCCGCTGCTCGCTGCCGGAGATCTCGCGCTGCATGGCCGCCACAACTGGCTCAACGTCCTGGCGGCGCTGGCGCTCTGCTGGCACTGGCTGGACGAACCCGCGCGGTGGAAGCCGGTGCTGAAGACGTTTGCAGGGTTGCCGCACCGCTCCCGGCCGGTCGGCCGGCACCGCGGGGTGGACTACATCGACGACTCCAAGGGCACCAATGTGGGTGCGACCCTCGCGGCGATTCGGGGTGTCGCCGGCCCGTTGATCCTGATCGCGGGAGGCCAGGGCAAGGGCCAGGATTTCACGCCGCTGGCGGATGCGCTGGTCGGCAAGGCGCGCGGGGTGGTGCTCCTCGGCACTGACGCCGCTGCGATCGCCCAGACCCTGGGTGGCAGGGTGCCGGTGCGGATCGTCGACAGCATGGACGACGCGGTGGCGGGCGCCGCCGCCTGGGCGGAACCGGGAGATACCGTTCTGCTGTCCCCGGCCTGCGCCAGCCTCGACATGTTCGCGAACTACGCCGAACGCGGCGAACGTTTTGCCGCCGCGGTGCGGGGGCTGAAAGCATGATCCGTGACCTGCCGATGCCGAGGCTCACCGCGACGCGGCTCGCCGCGGGGATCGACGTCCCGCTGTTGCTGGCGGTGATTGCGTTGCTGGGTCTGGGGCTGGTGATGGTGGCCTCGTCGTCGCTTGAGCTGGCTGCGCGGCACTTCGGCAATCCCTATCACTTCTTCCATCGGCAGCTGCTGTTCGCCGCGCTGGGCGTCGGGGCCGCGCTGTTCTTCCTGGCCGTGCCGCTGCGTCGCTGGGAAGGGGCAGGCCCACTGCTGTTGCTGTTGATCATGCTGCTGTTGATCGCGGTGCTGTTGCCCGGGGTTGGGCGCACCGTAAACGGCGCGACGCGCTGGATTCCGCTCGGCGTCTTCAATCTCCAGGTTTCCGAGCCGGTGAAACTGATGGTGGTGCTGTACCTCTCCGGCTATATCGTGCGCCACTATTCCAATCTTCGGCTGCATTTCGTCGGCTTCGTCCGCCCGCTGATCGTACTGGGTCTCGGCACGGTACTGCTGCTGTTGCAGCCCGACTTCGGTGGCGCCGCGATCATGCTCGCGATCGGGATGGGGATGCTGTTCCTTGCGGGTGCGAAGCTGTGGCAGTTCCTGGCACTCGGCGGGACCATCCTGGTGGCGATGAGCGTGATGGCGGTTGCGACGCCCTATCGCGTCGCGCGGCTCACTGCTTTCCTCGATCCGTGGCAGGACCCCTTTGCATCGGGTTTCCAGCTGACTCAGTCACTGATCGCGATCGGATCGGGATCCTGGCT
>SKQM01000120.1 GCA_007119005.1 Thioalkalivibrio sp. | reverse complement strand
GGCCGCCAGGAAAAAGTCCGGATCGAGGTTCTGCCCGAGCGTCTCACGGGTCTGAACGTGAGCATGGACCAGATCGCCGGCGCGGTGCAGGCAGCGAATGCCGAGCGCACGGCCGGTGCCATCGAGATCGGCCCGAACCATACCCCCATCTTCACCGGTGCGTTCCTGCGGGACGCCGACGACATCGGGCGGCTGCTGGTCACGGTCGAGGCAGGAAGGCCAGTCTATATTCGCGACGTCGCAGAGGTCATTTACGGTCCCAGCGAGGTCGAGCGCTTCGTCCGCTACTACACCGGCGTGGCCGGCGATCACGCCGAGCAGTCACCCGTGGGCGCGGCTGCCGTAACGATCGCGATCGCGAAAAAGGAAGGCAGCAACGGTGTCGCGGTTGCGAACGGCATCCTGCAGCGGCTGGAGCAGCTGAAGGGTCAGGTGATTCCCGACAATGTTCAGGTTTCGGTCACCCGCAACTACGGCGAGACGGCGAACGCCAAGGTGAACGAGCTGATGTTCAAGCTCTTCATCGCGACCGCCGCGGTGACCGTGCTGGTGTTCATTTTCCTCGGCATGCGCGCCGCCCTGGTGGTGCTGATCGTGATCCCGGTGGTGCTGCTGTTCACCATCTTCAGTGCCTGGCTGATGGGCTACACGATCGACCGCGTGAGTCTGTTCGCGCTGATCTTTGCCATCGGCATCCTGGTGGACGACGCAATCGTCGTGGTCGAGAACATCTACCGGCGCTGGCTGATGAAGCGTGGCGTGGACACCGAGACGACGGTCGACGCCGTTGCCGAGGTCGGCAACCCCACCATCCTCGCGACTTTCACCGTCATCGCGGCGCTGCTGCCGATGGGGTTCGTGACCGGCATGATGGGTCCCTACATGCAGCCCATCCCGGCGCTCGGTTCGGTCGCGATGCTGTTCTCGCTGGTCGCGGCCTTCCTGTTCACTCCCTGGCTGGCCTGGCGCCTGCGTCCGAGCATGGACTACCTGGAGCGGGCCGAGGCGAAGGAGCACAAGCAGAACGAGATGATGGGCCGGTTCTTCGCGAAGGCGATTCCGGGTCTCGTGAACAACCGCACCTACGGCTGGTCGTTCCTGATCGGCATCGTCGTGGTCTTCTTCCTGACCGTGATGCTGTTCTTCACCAAGGACGTGTCGGTGAAGATGCTCCCTCTGGACAACAAGCCAGAGTTCAACGTCGTGATCAACTTCCCGGAGGGCACGGCGCTCCCGCAGACCGCGACCCTGACCCATGAACTCGCGTTGATCCTCCGCGAATTGCCGGAGGTGACTGCGGTACAGGCCTATGTGGGAACGGCCTCCCCGTTCAACTTCAACGGACTCGTGCGCCACTACTATCTTCGGCAGCAGCCATGGCAGGCCGACATTCAGGTCCAGTTGCTCGACAAGGGTGACCGGCGCCGGACCAGCCACCAGATTGCGGTCGAGGCGCGCGAACTCCTCGCGCCGGTCGCGCACGCTGCCGGAGCGCGGATCCAGGTTGTGGAAATGCCGCCCGGACCACCGGTGCTCCAGTCCGTGGTTGCCGAGATCTACGGCCCCGATGCAAACGTCCGCCGCCAGGTCGCGCTCGACATGGAGCGCATGTTCAAAAACGCTCCGCATCTCGACGACGTCGACAGTTTTCTTCAGGCTCCGCATCACGTCTGGCACTTCAACGTGGAGCGCGACAAGGCCCTGCGGCGGGGCGTCACGGTGGACGCGATCAACCGCACCCTCGAGGCCGCGGTTGGGGGACAGATCCTCGGTGACGTGAAGGCGCGTTCGCTGGTGGAGCCGCACCTGATCCAGATGCGCCTTCCGATGAACGTGCGGTCGGACATCCAGCGCCTGCTCCTGCTTCCGGTTCCGACCATGGCCGGGGGGTCGGTGCCGTTGTCCGAGCTGGGCGATTTCGTGCGCGTGCCCCAGGACGAGCCCATCTTCCACAAGAACCTGCGGCCAGTCGAGTACGTGACCGCGGAAACCGTCGGTCGTCTCGCGGCGCCGATCTACGGCATGCTCGAGGTCGAGCAGCAACTGGAAGACTATCGTCTGCCCGGTGGTGGCGAGCTTCGGTCGCACTGGGTGGGGCCGCCGCCGAATGACGGCTCGGTGGCTTTCGAGTGGGCCGGTGAGTGGACGGTGACCTACGAGACTTTCCGGGACATGGGGATCGCGTTCGCGATCGCGCTGGTGCTGATCTACATGCTGGTGGTCTGGGAGTTCGGAAACTTCGTGCTGCCGGCGATCGTGATGGCGCCGATACCGCTGACCCTGATCGGAATCATCCCGGGCCACTGGCTCCTGGGGGCGGAGTTCACCGCAACCTCCATGATCGGATTCATCGCATTGGCCGGCATCATCGTTCGAAATTCGATCCTGCTGGTGGATTTTGCACGGCATGCGGTGGCTGACGGGCAGGACGTGATGGAGGCCATGATCAATGCCTGTCAGGCGCGAACGCGCCCGATCCTGATCACCGCCTTTGCGCTTCTCGCGGGTTCCAGCGTGATCCTGTTCGACCCGATCTTCCAGGGCATGGCCATTTCCCTGATGTTCGGGACCATCGTCGCCACCCTGCTGACGCTGCTGGTGATTCCGCTCGGCGCGATCAGTGCCCGCAAGATTCTCGAGGCGGATGCCGCCGGTGGCGGTCATGGGCCAGGCAACGGCAACGGTGGCACCCTCGCGGCGATGGGTCCCGGCGAGTCGGGCGAGGCACCTCACGAGCACGAAGCCGCGCCGCGCCGCACGATGACCGAGCCCTCGGGCGGGCCGGTGCTGAAGATTCTCGGCTTCCTCTGGCTGTACCTGAAGTCGCTCGGCCAGAGTTTCGTCGAGGGTGTGATGCAGTCCCTGCGCGCGATTGCACGCCTGATCCTGCGCCTCGCGAGCGGCGGGTCGAACGGTGGGCCCCCGAGTGGTCCGGGAACGGGGGGTAGTGCAGGACCCGGGGCGGGCCCGGAAGGTGGGCCTCCGGCACCGGGCGGCGGCAGACCCGGTCCCTCGACGAGTGACGTGTCGGGGTCAGGGGACCGCCGGGAGGCTGCCAGTCGAGCCCCGGATACCGAACGGCCTGCGGGCCGCCAGGAGCAGACACCTGCGGTACCGCCCGCGCAGCCTTCTGCGGGGAATGTCGCACAGGCAGCGAAAGTGCAGCCGCCGCAGCCAGCCGCGGCCGAGCGCGAGACCCGGCCGGATGCGGCGCCCGTCGCCGAGGCAGCCCCGGACGCCAGGCCTTCGGCATCCGACCCCGGAGGTACGGGCGGGGCTAAAGCACCACCGGCCGCTACGCGTGCGAGCGAAGGGAAACCGGTGCCGGCCAAAGCCGGGGCCGGCAAGGTGGGAACAGGCAAAGAGGCGCCCGAGCCGTCGAGCAAGGTTCAGCGCGAGAAAGTGGAGAAGGAAGGCAAGGACGCAGGGTCGGCCACTCCACACAAGGCGCCGCCGAAAGCCACCGGTGCCACAGGGAAGACACCCGAGACCGATGCCGGCAAGGCCGAGAAGCCCGCCCAAGGCACGCCGTCTGCCAACGTGCGGCGCCGTCGCGGTATCCGTTTATCTTGAAGAATCCATCCACTACGACTCTGAACGAGGAGACGATCCCATGAAGCACGAAGTGACCAAGTTTTCCCTGACGGCCCTGGCCGTGGCGACCACCCTCGCGTTTGCCGGTGCCGTACAGGCCGAAGATGCAGCCTATGGTGCGCAGGAGTTTGCGTATGGGCCACTCGCCTACGGTTACGGTGAGCGTCCGATGCCGCCAGGCATGCAGGCGCCCTACGGCCGTCCGGACTTCGGGTATGGCCCCCGTCCTGAGTGGTCCGCTCCGCAGATGCCGCCGCGCCCGGATTTCCGCGGCATGCCGCCGCGTCCCGAGTTCCGGGGCATGCCGGCGCGACCGGACTTTGCGGCGCCTGCAATGCCGGATTTCGGGGATCTCCCGTGGGCTCGTGAGGGTTACGCGGGCGAGATGCCCGAGATGACCGAGGAGATGAAGCAACTCATGGCCGAGCGCGTGGAGCGCATGCAGCAGATGGCCGCCGAGCGCGAAGAGCGCATGCAGCAGATGGCTGCCGAGCGCGAGGAGCGGATGAAGGAAATGGAAGCCATGCGCGAGGCGCACATGAAGGCGGTGGAAGCCGCTCGCGAAGCGTTCATGGCGGAACTTCCGGAAGACGTCCGGCAAGCGATGGCCGAGCGCGAGGAGCGGATGAAGGAAATGGAGGCCCAGCGGCAGCAGCAGATCGCCGAGATGGAAGAGATGCGTGAAGCACGCATGAAGGCGATGGAGGCAGGCCGCGAGGCGTACATGGCCGAAATGGAGCGGCAGCGCGAAGCCATGATGAAGATGATGGAAGAGCGTCAGTAAGCCATGGAACCGGGTGGTGGGGCGCGATTGGCTCCGCTGGGCGTGGCTGGATAGGTCGTGTCGCGGCTGGCCATGGGCCTCCGTCTACGGGGTGTCCATGGCGTTGCCTTCGGGATATCGGGCCATGACTGGATCGCCATGCAAGTGGATAAAGCAGTCCTCGATGGGTTGGATGGCTTCCTTGGTCCTGGTGTTGGGTCTCGGGGCGGCTGCGGAGGCTTTGGCGCGGGACCGCAACCCGTGGGCCGTGCCTGACCCGAGGGCGCCGGCGCCGACGGTCCAGCCGCATTCTGATGGCCGTTTTGCCCCCCCGGACTATGATCCCGTGAATGACCGGCGCCGGCGCCCGGCCCGGCCCGGGGAATTCGTGCAACCGGACACGGCCACCCATCTGCAATTCCCCCACTCGGGCTTTTCGGTTGCCCCTGAGGGTCTGGGTCTGGGGTTGCACGACCCGCTGACCGGGATGACGCCGTGGTCGGGTCTGTATGGGATTCCCGGACTCGGCGGGTATCCCGGGTTGCATCCGTATGGCGCGTATCCGGGTAGTGGTATGCTCTGGCCAGGGACCGGTTTGACAACCCCGGGACTGGGGTTGCCGCTGTACGGGTCACCGTTCGGTACCGTTCCACTGCTGGGTGCGCCATATTAGCGACGAGACGACGAAATGCGCAGGCTGGTAGCCCTCCAGGCCGACGCATCATCTAGAAGAGGGCACACAACTCCATTGGAGGTTTTTCATGAGCAAGTTCGTTAAGGCAATCGTTCTGGCCGCTTCCCTCGGTGCCCTCTCCGCAGCCCCGATGATGGCGTCCGCCCAGTGGGGCGGTCCGGGTTGGGGTGGTCCGGGTTGGGGTGGTCCGGGCTACGGCGGTTATCCGGGCTATGGTTACGGCCCGGGCTACGGCCGCGGCATGGGCGACATGTTTGGCTTCGGCGACATGTTCAGCGACTTCGACTTCTCGGCCCGTGGCCGGGGCGCGGGTCACGGCTACGGCCGTGGGCATGGCGACGGGTACGGTTATGGCCAGCCCTGGGGCGGCTATGGCCCCGGCTACGGCTACGGCCCGCGCTGGTAAGTTCCAAGGAGGGCAGCCTGCCCGGTTTCGACCGGGCAGGTCTTTCCACGCCGTCGCGCCGAGGGCCTGAATGCTGACAGTAATTGGTAACCTCAAGGGTGGAACCGGCAAGAGCACCGTGGCCTTCAATCTCGCGCTTTGGGGCATCAGCAACAAGCGGCGGGTGCTCGCGGTGGACCTGGATCCACAGGCAACCCTGACCGATGTGATCCGGGTGCGCGATGAGGAAGGCTATCTGCCAGCGCTGGATCTCTCGCAAAGCCTCGATGAGGCGATCAAGGCAGCACAGGAATACGACGAGGTTATCGTCGACGTCGGGCCCTCCGATCTGGGTACGATGTACGCCGCAATCCTTGCGGCAGATCAGGTGGTCATCCCAGTGCCGCCCAGCCAGGCGGACGTCTGGTCGACCCACCGTTTCGTGAAGAAGATCCGGGAGTTGCGCGGCGAGCGCAGCAGGCCCGAGATCATTGGTTTCATCAACCGGGCCGATACCCATCAGGCGGTCCGGGAGTCGGACGAGACGTTCGGAGCCCTCGGGATGATCGAGGGGTTGCGGGCGGTTCGGCCGCGTCTTGGCCAGCGCATGGCCTTCCGGCGTTCGTTCAGCGAGGGACTCTCCGTGCATGAACTGGAACACCGCAGCAAGGCCGCGAACGAACTCGACGAGCTGGCAAAGGCGATCTTTCGCAAATCGCGTCGGTGACCCGTCACCGACGCTCCGTTGGTACGAACATCGATCCAATGACCATTACAGGGTGAATCATGGCGGCCTTGGGCACGTTCCTGCGTAAATACTGGATTCTCATCGTCATCGTTCTCTGGGTGATCGCCTGGTTCAACCGGGACTGGCTTGCCGGAACCACGCCGGCGGCCGAGGATGTCCGACCCGCGGAAGAGGTCATTTCCGAGGTGGCAGCGTTGGCCCCCGCCCCGAAGCCCGCCGCGGAAGCAGATCCCGCCGGGGAACCGGCGCCTGTCACGGAGCCGGCACCTGTCGCGGAGCCGGAGCCTGCCGCGGAGCCGGCGCCTGTCACCGAGCCGGAGCCTGTCACGGAGCCGGAGCCTGTCACTGAGCCGCAACCAGCGGCTGTGGAAGCCGCTCCCGTGACCAACGGGGCGGCCGGGCTGATGACCAGCGCGCGCGCCGCGCAGCGCGAGCGGGGCCCGGGCGCAGCGGCCGAGGTACTGGCTCAGGGTCTGCGCGATCTTCCTGCCGACACACCGGGGCTCGCCGACCTTTACGGGGAACTGGGTAATTTCCACTTCATGGCTGGGAATTTTACCGCAGCCCTCGCGGCATACGACTCAGCCGTCGCGGCCTTGCCCGAGGCCGAACGTGCCGCGATGCTGCGCCGCCTCGCGCCAATCTATGACCGGTTCCATCCGCAGGGCCGCTCGCACCTCGAGCAATTCAGGTAGAATAAGCATTTAGTGTTATTCCCCTGAGAGATGCCGTGCCTTGTCGCCATAGATGGAGCCAACGCCCGCCGCTGGGTAACCCGGTCGCCAGTGATCGTGGAGGCCCGGCGTGAGGCTCGTACGCAATCTGCTCGCGCTGATCGGCTTGCTTGCGCTCGTCGCGCTTGGTGCAGCAATTCTGGCGTTTGAGCCCTATGTGAACAAGGCGCGGAGTCTCGACGACTCTGCGCTTGGCGTCTATGCGGGCGTTGCCCGGACCATCCTCACCACCGGCGACGCGATGCAGGCGCTGGTCTACCAGCGCAGGGTTGCCCCTGGCCGGGGCGCGGGTGATGTCGAGCGGGCACTCGAAGAGACTGCCGCCGAACTCGGGCTCCAGTCGCTCGGCACGCTCGCCGTGCAGCGCGAAATCCAGCAGCGGACCGGCAAGGTCTTTCCTCTGCTGCAGGTCTATCTCTTCTGCGACCCGGATCTCGCGAACGACTTGATCCGCCACAACCCCGGCATGGCCACGTATCTGCCCTGCCGGGTGACCCTGTACGAGGACGCTCGCGGCGGGCTCTGGGTGATGACACCGAATCTGGACCTGCTTCTGCACGGAAGCCGGCCGTTACCCATTGCGCTGCAGGAACGCGCGACTGGGCTTCAGGCGAAGCTCCGGGAAATGGTCGATCGTGCCGCCGGTACCGATGATCCGCAGGGTACCGAGGCCCGCACCGAACAAAACGTGGTTGGATTCACCTCATGAGCAATTTCGACTACCGCAATGATGCACGCCTGGAGGATGCCGAAGATTTCGATGTCCGTTCCCGCCGTTTGCAGCTGATTGTCTATTCCTCACTGGTGGCGTTTGTGGTGCTCGCCGTCTACGGCTTCTGGCTGATCACCAGCCTGACGCGGGACGTGAGCCGCCTGGTGGTCGAAATGTCGGCGATGACCCGGACCATCGACCGGGAGATGGTCGTGATGGCCACGAAGATGGGTGACATCGACGACCGCATGGTGACGATCAGCGACAACATGGTGATGATGAACCGCAACATCGGTACGATGACCCGTGATTTCACCAGCATGAACGCGAACATCCGCAGTATGGCCAATGACACCACGACCATGGCGGGCTCGACGCTGAACATGCAGCGCGACATGTGGAGCCTGAACCGCAACGTTTCCGGACCGTTCAACATGATGAACATGTTCAACCCCATGGGTGGCAACCAGGGTCCGTTCCCGGGGTCGCCGGGTCCCTACTACCCGCAGCACATGGTTGGCGGCCGCTGACGCGGCAGAGATTCACCACAGCAACTGGAGCCCTGATGTTCAATCGCCCTGGCAATCGTGTGAACCAGCAATTGACGCTGCTCAGCGACCGGCTTTCGGAAGAGAATCCTGCGCTCGAAGGCGTCGTCGATCCCTTCCGGGTACTCGACCGGATCGGGTACGGCGCAGGTCTGCTCGATCCCGAAGAGGACTCCTACGCGTTCACGATCTCGTGGTGGCCCATGATCGCGGTGCTGGGCACGTTTTCCGCGGGCAAGTCGACCTTCATCAACGAATACGTTGGCAAGGATGTGCAGCGCAGCGGCAGCCAGGCGGTGGACGACCGGTTCACCGTGATCAGCTACGGTTCGGGCGACAAGGTGAAAGAATTGCCGGGGCTCGCGCTCGACGGTGATCCGCGCTTCCCGTTCTATCGAGTCAGCCATGAGATCGAACGCCTGAGTGACGGTGCCGGGCGCACGGTGGACCATTTTCTTGCGATGAAGACGGTGAAGGCGGAACGGCTGCGGGGACGCATCCTGATCGACTCCCCCGGATTCGACGCCGACGAGCAGCGTGCGACCATCCTGCAGCTGACCGATCACATCATCGATCTGTCGGATCTCGTGCTGGTGTTCTTCGATGCCCGCCATCCGGAACCCGGTGCGATGCGGGATACGCTCGAGCACCTCGTCAATCGCGTCGCGGCCCGCAACGACTTCACCAAGCTGGTGTTCGTACTGAACATGATCGACACGACCTGGCGCGAGGACAACCTTGAGGAAGTCGTGTCCGCCTGGCAGCGGGCAGTGGTGCGGCAGGGCAATGCCACGGGCCGGTTCTACTGCCTTTACAACAAGGGTGCCGCGGTCGAGATCGGCGACGAGAAGGTGCGTACCCGTTACGAATACAAGGCGTCGCGTGATCGCGAAGAGATCCATTCCAAGATTGCGGAGATCAGTTCCTCCCGTTCCTATCGCATCGTCGGCGCGATGCAGGCGATCGCCGAGTCCATCGAGATGGACGCGCTGCCGGCGCTGAAGAACGCGCTGGCGCGCTGGCGCCGGAACGTGGTGCGGGCCGACGTGGTGCTGATGGCGATCGTGCTCGCG
>SKQM01000004.1 GCA_007119005.1 Thioalkalivibrio sp. | reverse complement strand
GAGATCTCCCGGACCTGCTGGCGTCCCGCGAATCGCTCACCGCGGCCTACCTCACCGGGCGCCGGTCCATAGCGATCCCGGAGCGGCGCACCCCCGTTGCCCCGGAACGGCTGCTGACCGTCCGTGGCGCCCGCGGCAACAACCTGAAACAGATCGACGCCAGCTTTCCGATCGGCCTGCTGACCTGCGTAACCGGCGTTTCGGGCTCCGGCAAATCCACGCTGGTGAACGACACGCTATATCCGGCGGTCGCCAACGCCCTGCACCGCAGTGCCCACGAGGTCGCTGCCCACGAGCGCATCGAAGGGCTCGAGTGGATCGACAAGGTGGTCGACATCGACCAGAGCCCGATCGGGCGTACGCCGCGATCCAACCCCGCGACCTACACCGGCCTGTTCACCCCGATCCGTGACCTGTTTTCCGCCACCGCCGAAGCACGCTCACGCGGCTACAAGCCGGGCCGCTTCTCCTTCAACGTGCGTGGCGGGCGTTGCGAGGCGTGCCAGGGGGACGGCGTGATCAAGGTGGAGATGCACTTTCTTCCCGACGTTTTCGTGCCCTGCGACGTCTGCCGCGGGCAGCGCTACAACCGCGAGACCCTGGAGGTCCGCTACAAGGGCCGCAACATCCACGAAGTCCTGGAAATGACCGTCGAGGACGCGCTGGAATTCTTCCACGCGGTTCCGGTGATCCGCCGCAAGCTCGAGACCCTGATGGACGTGGGCCTGTCGTACATCCAGCTGGGGCAGAACGCGACCACCCTGTCCGGCGGCGAGGCCCAGCGCATCAAGCTCGCGCGCGAACTCTCCAAGAGGGACACAGGCCGCACCCTGTACATCCTCGACGAACCCACCACCGGCCTGCACTTCCACGACGTGGAGCAACTGCTGGCCGTGCTCCACCGTCTGCGCGACCACGGCAACACCGTGGTGGTGATCGAACACAACCTCGACGTGATCAAGACCGCCGACTGGCTGATCGACATCGGCCCCGAGGGTGGCGAGCGCGGCGGCCGGATCCTCGTCGCGGGCACCCCCGAGACCGTCGCGAGCACGCCGGACAGCCACACTGGCCATTTCTTGGCCCCCATTCTGGGACTCGGCCCGGAATCCTCGCAAACCCGCCGGAAACCCAGGGCCGCATCCGGAGGCGCACCGAGCTGATTCTCGGCAGGCACTCGGCCCCCGAGGCCGTGCACGGACACGCCAGGGGATACAGACTGCCGGATCCTTGTGGGAGGCGAGCCCTCTCGGCGACCTTCGGCCTCGGGGCATACGAAACGAAACCGTCGCCCAGAGGGCTGGCCTCCCACGGCTGCCAGCCATGAACGGCATCCATCGGACCGCCGACGGAGCTTCTCTGCGGGGTGCTGAAGCTGCGTGCCTGGCCCTCCGGTACCCGCCTCCCCGACCGTCCCCGCCGGCATGAGCACCCCACCGCCCATAACGAAGAAGCCGGCTCAAGGCCGGCTTCTTCGTTGCAGCGAACGTGCACGGATCAGTCGGCGGCGGACGGCTCCGGGCGGTCCACCAGTTCGACGTAGGCCATCGGCGCATTATCGCCGGCCCGGTAGCCGCACTTCAGGATGCGGAGGTAGCCGCCCGGACGCTGCTGGAACCGCGGGCCGATGTCGGTGAACAGCTTGCCGACCATCTCCTTGTCGCGCAGGCGGGCGAAGGCCAGCCGGCGGGTGTGCACCGAGTCCGTCTTGCCCAGCGTGATCAGGGGCTCCGCGACCCGGCGCAGTTCCTTGGCCTTGGGCAGCGTCGTCTTGATCAGCTCGTGCCGCAGCAACGACAGGGTCAGGGCCTGCAGGGTGGCCTTGCGGTGAGAGCTGTTTCGGCTCAGTTGCCGACCGATGTTGCGATGACGCATGAGAGTTACCTAGGTTCGTTAGTCCGGCGTGGGCCGTTGTCGTTATTCCGAAGCTTCCTGCAGTCCCGGCGGTGGCCAGTTCTCCAGACGCATCCCCAGTGACAGACCGTGGCTGGCCAGCGTGTCCTTGATCTCGGTCAGGGATTTCTTGCCGAGGTTCGGCGTGCGCAGCAACTCGACCTCGGTGCGCTGCACCAGATCACCGATGTGGTAAATGTTCTCCGCCTTCAGGCAATTCGCCGAGCGCACGGTGAGCTCGAGCTCGTCGACCGGCCGCAGCAGCACCGGATCGACCGCGCCGCCACCCTGGGCCCGCGTCTCACGCTCAGTCTCCTTCAGGTCGACGAACGGGGCCAGCTGGCGCTGCAGGATGCCGGCGGCCTGGCGGACGGCGTCGTCCGGAGCAATGGCTCCGTTCGTCTCCAACTCCAGGACCAGCCGGTCCATGTCCGTACGCTGCGCCAGGCGCGCGCTCTCGACACGATAGGAAACCCGGCGGATCGGGCTGAAACTGGCGTCCAGCATCAACCGGCCGATGGTGGCCTCCTCCATGTCCGCCTGCCGGCGCACTGCAACCGGCACGTAGCCACGGCCGGCGCGCAGGCGAAGGGACATCGCCAGCTCGACGTTCTTGGTAATGGTCGCAATCACGTGTTCCGGGTTCACCACCTCGACATCGTGATCCAGCTTGATGTCCCCTGCGGTGACGATGCAGGGACCCTTCTTGCGCAGCGACAGCACCGCCTCTTCACGGGCATGCATGCGCAGGGCGACCCCCTTCAGGTTCAGCAGGATGTCGACAACATCCTCCTGTACCCCCTCGATCGTCGAGTACTCGTGGAGCACCCCTTCGATCTCGGCCTCGACGATCGCCGCACCGGTGATCGATGACAGCAGAACCCGACGCAACGCATTGCCGAGGGTGTGCCCGAAGCCGCGCTCCAGCGGTTCCAGCACCACCTTTGCCTTGTTGCGGTTCTCGGCCTCGACCTCGATATGCTGCTTGTTGACCAGTTCGTTCACTTGCATTTGCGCTCCTGCGGGCAGGCGTTACTTCGAGTACAACTCCACCACCAGCGACTCATTGATGTCGGCCGGCAGGTCGGAACGGTCGGGCAACGCCTTGAACACGCCCTCGAACTTGCTGCTGTCCACCTCGATCCAGGACGGAAGTCCCGCCTGTTCGGCCAGTGTCAGCGAGTCCTTGATGCGCACCTGCTGGCGCGCCCTCTCGCGGACCGCAATCACGTCGGCCGGAGAGACCTGGTACGACGGGATGTTCACGGTCCGCCCGTTCACCAGGATCGCGCGATGCGACACCAGTTGCCGTGCCTCTGCGCGGGTGCCGCCGAAGCCCATGCGGTAGACCACGTTGTCGAGTCGGCCCTCGAGCAGCTTCAGCAGGTTTTCACCGGTGGAGCCCTTCAGGCGCGAGGCCTCCTTGTAGTAGTTCCGGAACTGTTTCTCCAGAACCCCGTAGGTACGGCGCAGCTTCTGCTTCTCGCGCAGCTGCACCCCGTAGTCGGAAAGGCGCGTGCGGCGATCGCCGTGCTGCCCCGGAGCCTTGTCGAGCTTGCACTTCGTCTCGAGGGCACGGGCACGGCTCTTGAGCCCGAGGTCTGCTCCCTCACGACGGCTCAGCTTGCATTTCGGTCCAATGTAACGGGCCATCAATCAACTCCGAATCGGTTCAGACACGCCGCTTCTTCGGCGGGCGGCAGCCGTTGTGCGGGATGGGGGTGATGTCGCTGATGTTGGTGATCTTGAAGCCAACGTTGTTCAGCGCGCGCACGGCGGATTCGCGACCCGGACCCGGCCCCTTCACGAGCACCTCCAGGTTCTTCACGCCATGCTCCTGAGCGGCCGAACCCGCCCGCTCCGCCGCCACCTGCGCCGCGAACGGAGTCGACTTGCGCGATCCACGGAAGCCGGAGCCGCCCGAGGTCGCCCAGCTCAGCGTGTTGCCCTGGCGGTCGGTGATGGTGATGATCGTGTTGTTGAACGAGGCGTAAATGTGGGCAACGCCCTCGGCCACGTTCTTGCGGACCTTCTTCTTGGTCCTGGATTGCGGTTGTGCCATTGATTGGGTCCCAGAAAGATTACTTGCGAATCGGACGGCGCGGACCCTTGCGGGTGCGGGCGTTGGTACGGGTCCGCTGGCCACGCACGGGCAGACCGCGGCGGTGACGCAGGCCGCGGTAGCAGCCCAGGTCCATCAGCCGCTTGATGTTCATGCTGACTTCCCGGCGCAGGTCGCCCTCGACGGGGAGGCGGCCGACCTCGGCGCGCAGGCTCTCGACCTCGGCATCGGTCAGGTCGCGCACCTTGATGTCCTCGCGGACGCCGGCAGCGTTACAGATCTGCCGGGCGCGTGTCCTGCCGATCCCGTAGATCGAAGTCAGCGCGATCACGGTGTGCTTCTGGTCTGGAATGTTGATACCAGCGACGCGAGCCATCCAAACTCTCCATCAAATTCGGCAAAGCCGATTATTGTAGCCAAAGACCTGCGCGCACTCAAGCACGCGTTAACCCTGACGCTGTTTGTGGCGCGGGTCGGTGCAGATCACCCGCACCACGCCATGACGCCGGATCAGCTTGCAATTGCGGCAGATCGGCTTCACTGATGCTCTAACCTTCATCTCGTCTCTCTCCAAAAACCTAGCGGATGTTGCTGCCGCCAAAACCCTTGAGATTCGCCTTGCGCATCAGTCCTTCGTACTGGTGCGACATCAGGTGCGCCTGCAGCTGCGCCATGAAGTCCATGGTCACGATCACGATGATCAGCAGCGAGGTGCCACCAAAATAGAATGGTACGTTCCAGTACAGGATCAGGAACTCCGGCAGCAGACACACCGCGGTGATGTAGATCGCCCCGACTGCGGTCAATCGCGTCATCACACCGTCGATGAACCGTTCCGTCTGCACACCGGGACGGATCCCCGGTACGAACGCCCCCTGCTTCTTGAGGTTCTCCGCGGTCTCCCGCGAATTGAACACCAGCGCGGTGTAGAAAAAGCAGAAGAAAATGATCGCCGCAGCGTAAAACGTCACGTACAACGGCTGTCCGGGCGCGAGCGTGGTCGAGATCTCGCGCAGCCAACCCATCCCCTCCGCCTGGCCGAACCACTGCCCCAGCGTAGCGGGGAACAGAATGATGCTCGAGGCGAAGATCGGCGGGATCACGCCAGCCATGTTCAGCTTCAGCGGGAGGTGGCTGGACTGCCCACCAATCACCTTGCGGCCCACCTGGCGCTTCGCATAGTTGATGGTGATGCGCCGCTGCCCCCGCTCCACGAACACCACGAAGGCCGTGACAGCCAGCGCGAGCACCAGCAGAATGACCACGAAGGCCGCGGCGAGTTCACCGGTGCGCGCAAGCTCCAGCGTACCGCCGATCGCAGCCGGCAGACCCGCGACGATGCCCGCGAAAATGATGATCGAGATGCCGTTGCCGACGCCGCGCTCGGTGATCTGCTCCCCCAGCCAGACCAGGAACATCGTGCCGGTGACCAGCGAAACCACCACCGTCGGGATGAAGATATGCGTGGGCGTCAACGCCATCGGCATGCCCTGAATGGTCTGCCCGCTGAGCGCCACCGAGATGCCGATACTCTGAAAGAGCGCAAGGAACACCGTGCCATAGCGCGTGTACTGGGTGATCTTGCGGCGTCCGGACTCGCCTTCCTTCTTCAGCTGCTGCAGATACGGCACCGTCGCCGCGAGCAGCTGCATGATGATCGCCGAGGAGATGTAGGGCATCACGCCCAGCGCAAAGATCGACAGGCGCTCGAGCGCGCCACCCGAGAACATGTTGAACATGTCCAGGATGGTGCCGCTGTGCTGGTCGAAGAAGCTCGCCACCGCAACCGGGTTGATCCCCGGCACCGGAATGAAGGTACCGATGCGGTAGACGACCAGCGCGCCCAGCACGAACAGCAGACGCTGGCGGAGTTCCGAGAACCCCGTCAGTCCAGCACCTCTTGCTGTCGCTCCACGTGCCATCGTTACTCCTCGATGCGTCCGCCGGCGGCTTCAATCGCGGCCCGCGCACCCGCGGTCACCGCGATACCGCGCAGCACGCAGGGCTTGTCAATGGTGCCGGAGGCAAAGACCTTGGCGCGTTCCGCCGCCCCAGGGATCAGCCCGGCCGCCTTCAGCGATTCCAGGGTCACGTCGCCGTCGATCTGCGCGACCTCGTGCAGACGCACCTCGGCGGTGCGCAGCGGAGTGCGCGAGCGGAAGCCCACCTTCGGGAGGCGCCGCTGCAGCGGCATCTGGCCGCCCTCGAAGCCCACCTTGTGGTAGCCGCCGGAACGCGCCTTCTGGCCCTTGTGTCCCCGACCGCCGGTTTTGCCGAGACCGGAACCGATTCCGCGTCCGAGGCGCTTGGCCTTGGCCCGGGAACCCGGCGTCGGCAACAGTTCGTTCATGCGCATGGTCAGACCTCCTCGACCTTGAGCAGGTATGCGACCTTGCGCACCATGCCCAGATTTTCCGGCGTCGCGTCGACCACGGAGGTGCTCTGCGTCTTGCGCAGACCAAGCCCGCGGACGCAGGCCTTGTGATTGGCCAGTCGGCCCGCCGTGGACCGGACCAGCGTGAGTTTCAGCTTGTTCATGTTCAACCCGTGATTTCTTCGAGGGTCTTGCCGCGTTTTGCAGCGACCATTTCGGGGTCGTTCACGGCCGCCAGACCGTTGATCGTCGCCTGTACCACGTTGATCGGGTTGCGCGAGCCCACGCACTTGGCGAGCACGTTGCGCACTCCAGCGACCTCGAGCACCGCGCGCATCGCACCACCTGCGATCACGCCCGTCCCTTCCGAGGCCGGCTGCATGTATACGTTGGCGGCCCCATGGCGCCCGTTCACCGCGTAGTGCAGGGTACCCTGGTTCAGGGTGACGGTCGTCATGTTCTGGCGTGCCTGCTGCATCGCCTTCTGGATCGCCAGCGGCACCTCGCGTGCCTTGCCGTAGCCATAACCGACGCGACCCTCGCCGTCGCCGACCACGGTCAGCGCGGCGAAGCGGAACTGGCGCCCGCCCTTGACCACCTTCGCGACCCGATTGACGCTGATCAGTTTTTCCTGCAGCCCATCCGTGGCTTCGCTTGCTTCGTTACGTGCCATTACTGTCTCCGGTGAAATCGGGTCCGATCAGAACTGCAGGCCGCCTTCGCGGGCGGCGTCGGCCAGTGCCTGCACACGCCCGTGATAGCGGAACCCCGCGCGGTCGAAGGCGACCCGCTCGATCCCGGCCGCCCGGGCCCGCTCGGCGATGAGTTTGCCCACCCGCGCCGCGGCCTCCGTGTTGCCGGTGTACTTGAGATCCCCGCGAACGCCGGACTCGACCGTGGAGGCGGCCGCGAGCACGGCGTCCCCGCTCGGCGCGATGACCTGCGCGTAGATGTGTCGGGGTGTGCGGTGCACGCAGAGGCGGTGCACTCCCAGCTCCCGGATCTTGTAACGCGCGCGGCGTGCCCTTCTGAGTCTCGACTCTTTCTTGTCCACGGTTCTACCCTACTTCTTCTTGGCTTCTTTACGAAGGATGCGTTCGCCCTTGTACTTCACGCCCTTGCCCTTGTAGGGCTCGGGGGGGCGGAAGCCACGGATGTTCGCGGCGACCTGACCGACCTGCTGGCAGTCATGACCCTTGACCAGGATCTCCGTCTGGGTCGGCGTCTCGATGGTGATGCCCTCGGGAACCTCGAACGCGATCGGATGCGAGAAGCCCAGTGACAGATTCAGCACCTTGCCCTGCGCCTGCGCCCGGTAACCGACCCCGACGAGTTCCAGCCCGCGCTCGAAGCCCTGGCTGACGCCATGCACGTGATTGCCCAGCACCGAGCGGATGGTGCCCGCAAGCGCGCTGTTGGCGGCGGTCGCCGACGGCGATACCGTGGCGACATTGCCATCGACGGAGACCTCGACGGCATCCGGACAGCGCATGCTGATCGCGCCCTTGGGACCCTTCACGGTGATTTCCTGCCCGCTCACCTGCAGCGATACCCCTGCCGGCAGATCGAGCGGTCTTTTTGCTACCCGAGACATGACAGTTTCCTCAGTAGATCTTGCAGAGCACTTCGCCGCCCTGCCCCAGGGCCCGCGCCGCGCGGTCGGTCATCACGCCCTTGGAGGTCGAGATGATGGACACGCCGAGACCCGCGTTGATTTTCGGGAGCTCGTCCTTGCCACGGTAGATCCGCAGCCCGGGACGGCTGATACGCTCGATGTTCTCGATGACCCCACGGCCCTGGAAGTACTTCAGGGTCACGCGCAGCTGGCGGGCCGCGCCCTCGCCCTCCACAGCGACGTCGGCAACATAGCCCTCTTCGGCGAAGACCTTGAGGATCGCCTCCTTGCCCCGGCTGTACGGGACCGAGACGGTCTTCTTGTGGGCCCGCTGGGCGTTCCGTACCCGGGTGAGCAGGTCGGCAATCGGATCGGTCATCATGATTCTGTTCTCCTTACCAACTCGCCTTGCGCAGGCCGGGAATCTCGCCGCGCATCGCGTATTCGCGCAGCTTGTTGCGGCCGAGGCCGAAACGTCGGTAGTAACCCTTCGGACGGCCGGTGACGCCGCAGCGGTTCCGCTTGCGCACCGGGCTCGAGTCCCGAGGCAGCTTCTGCAATGCCTGCATCGCCGCCATGCGCTCCTCGCCGGGAAGCGACTCGTCAAGAACCTTCGCCTTCAGCTCGGCCCTGCGCGCCGCGTACTTCTCAACCAGCTTCGCCCGCTTCTGCTCGCGGATCATCATCGAAATCTTTGCCATTTCTCGGAAACCTCGGGTTACTGCCGGAAGGGGAAGCGGAAGGCCTCGAGCAATGCCTTTGCCTCCTCGTCACTCTTCGCGTTGGTGGTGATGGTGATGTCCATCCCGCGGATCTTGTCGATACGGTCGTAGTCGATCTCGGGGAAGATGATCTGCTCCTTCACACCGAGGCTGTAGTTGCCGCGACCGTCGAAGGCGCGCGGACTGTAGCCGCGGAAGTCACGGACACGAGGGATCGCGACGTTGATCAGCCGATCGAGGAACTCGTACATGCGCCCGCGCCGCAGCGTGACCTTGCATCCGATCGGATAGCCGTCGCGGATCTTGAACGCGGCGATGGACTTCCGGGCCTTGGTCACCACCGGCTTCTGGCCGGCGATCGCGGTCATGTCCGACAGGGCGTGCTCGATCACCTTCTTGTCGGCGACCGCGTCACCCAGTCCCATGTTCAGCGTGACCTTGGTGATCCGCGGGACCTCCATCACGTTCGCGTACTGGAATTTCTCCTTCAGGGCCGGGACCACCGACTCCAGGTACTGCGCTCTCAAACGTTCCATGGCTCTCTTTCCGCCCTTATGCGTCGACGACTTCGCCGTTCGAGCGGAACACCCGAACCTTGCGACCGTCT
>SKQM01000238.1 GCA_007119005.1 Thioalkalivibrio sp. | reverse complement strand
GCTGCTGTTGCCGGTCCCGAAACCCCTTGTGATACTGCCGATCAGGCAGTTTGACCCAGTGGCCCGGAAAACCGCCCGAGCTCGCGCAGCCGATGGTGACCCGTATGGAGTCGAATTCCCCACAGGCCGACACCACCCCAGACACTCCACCAGTCTGGCACGCACAGGATGCGGCGGAAGTCATGCGCTGCTGGCGGTCCCGCCCGGACGGTTTGAGTGCAGGGGAGGCCGAGGAGCGCCTGGCCCGGTACGGCCGCAATCAGCTGCGCCCGCCGGAGAAGGCCGGGCCGTTGGTGAGGTTCTTCCGGCACTTTCACAACATCCTGATCTACATCCTGATTCTTGCTGCCGTCGGCACCGCTCTGTTGGGCCACTGGGTCGACACCGGCGTGATTCTCGCCGTGGTCCTGATCAACACCCTGATCGGCTTCGTGCAGGAAGGCAAGGCCGAAAAGGCGCTGGACGCGATTCGCCAGATGCTCTCGCCGCGCGCCGTGGTCCTGCGCGACGGCCATCGGCGCGAGGTGGAGGCCAGCTCGGTGGTCCCTGGGGACGTCGTCTACCTGCAGGCCGGGGACAAGGTCCCCGCCGACCTGCGACTCCTGGACGTGAAGAACCTGCGCGTGGATGAAGCGGTGCTGACCGGAGAGTCCGTCCCGACCGAAAAGGCAGTGCAGCCGGTCGCTGAGGATGCACCGCTCGGCGATCGTCTCTGCATGGCCTACTCGGGCACTTTGGTGACCTTCGGGCGCGGACGCGGCGTGGTGGTGGCCACCGGCGAGACCACCGAGGTGGGCCGGATCTCCGCGATGCTGGGCGAGGTGCACAGCCTGCAAACCCCGCTGGTGCGGCAGATCGAACAGTTCGGACGCTGGCTGGCGGGGGTCATCCTCGTCATCTCTGCCGCCACCTTCGCCTTCGGTTACTGGGTGCGCAGCTACCCGTTGGACGAGATGTTCCTGGCTGCCGCGAGCCTTGCGGTGTCCACGATCCCCGAAGGTCTCCCGGCGATCATGACCATCGCGCTGGCGATCGGCGTGCAGAAGATGGCCCGCCGCAATGCGATCATCCGCCGCCTGCCCGCCGTGGAGACGCTGGGTTCGGTCTCCACCATCTGCTCCGACAAGACCGGCACGCTCACCCGGAACGAGATGACCGTTTCCTCGCTGCGCAGCCGCGAGCGTCATGTACGGGTCGACGGTGTCGGCTATGCCCCTCACGGCGGCTTCACCGAGGCTGGTCTCGACGTGAGTCCCGACGAGGATCCCGTGCTGGATCAGGCGTTGCGGGTGGGACTGCTGTGCAACGATGCCCAGGTCTTTGAACGCGACGGCGACTGGATGATGGAGGGTGATCCCACCGAGGGGGCCCTGGTGGTACTGGCGCGCAAGGCCGGGATGGATCCTCAGATCGAACAGGGCAAGCTGCCGCGGGTGGACGTGATCCCCTTCGAGTCCGATCACAAGTACATGGCCACCCTGCACCGGAGTCACGAAGGCTACGGGGTCATCTATCTGAAGGGTGCTCCGGAACGGGTGCTGGAACTCTGTGCTCATCAGCAGACGGCACAGGGACCTCGTCCCCTGGAGCGGCACTGGTGGGAGGAGGCGCTGGAGGCCGTAGCCGGACGCGGCGAACGCCTGCTGGCGGTGGCCGCGCGGGATGCCCAGCCGCACCAGAACGAGCTGAATTATGACCAGGTGGAGGCGGGCGGATTCTCCCTGCTGGCCATTCTCGGCATCCTCGACCCGCCCCGAGAGGAGGCGATCCGGGCGGTCCGGGAGTGCCGCGACGCTGGAATCCGGGTGAAGATGATCACCGGAGACCATCTGACCACGGCGCAGGCTGTGGGCGGGATGCTGGGAATCGGCAGCGGCGGTCGCGCGGTCGCCGTGGCCGGCCACGAGCTCGACGGCATGAGCGAGGAACGGCTGCGGGAGACGGCCCGCAGGACCGATGTCTTCGCCCGCACGACCCCCGAGCACAAGCTGCGTCTGGTGCAGGCCCTGCAGCAGGAGGGCGGCATCGTCGCGATGACCGGCGACGGCGTCAATGACGCTCCGGCGCTGAAGCGCGCCGACGTGGGCGTCGCGATGGGCCGCAAGGGTACCGAGGCGGCCAAGGAGGCCGCGGAAATGGTGCTGGCCGATGACAATTTCGCGTCGATCGCCCACGCGGTGGAGGAAGGCCGCACGGTCTACGACAACATCCGCAAGGCCATCCTGCACATGCTGCCGACCAACGCCGGCCAGTCGATGACCATCATGATGGCGATCCTGATGGGCCTGGCGCTGCCGCTGACCCCGGTGCAGGTGCTCTGGGTGAACATGGTCACCTCGGTCACTCTCGCGATGGCCCTGGCCTTCGAACCCAGCGAGCCCGGGGTGACGAAGCGTCCGCCGCGCAACCCCGATGCGCCGCTCCTGTCCGGGTTCCTGCTCTGGCGCATTCCGTTCGTCGCGGTGCTGCTGTGGCTCGGCACCTTCGGGCACTTCGTGTGGATGGAGGAGGTGGTGGGCAGCTCGGACGAACTGGCGCGTACCGTGGCGATCAACACCCTGGTCGCCGGACAGGCCTTCTACCTGCTGAACCTCCGGTTGATCTACCAGCCCGTGCTGCGCGGCTGGGCGATCTTCCACTCCCGCGCGATGTGGCTGGCCATCGGGATTCTGGTGCTGCTGCAACTGGCCTTTACCTATGCGCCGGTGATGAACACCCTGTTCGGCACCACCGCGATCGGTTGGGACGACTGGGGCCGGATCCTGCTCTTCGGCATGGCGGTATTCGTGATCGTGGAGTTGGAGAAGACGGTGATCCGTCGGCTCCCGGGGTTGAATCCGGCCTGACCCGGTTTCGGTTATCCTGCCGCCAGGCCCAGTCCCTCGATAGGCCCAAATGGGGTTCATCCGTCTCTTCCCGCTACCGGAAATTCATCCGTCTGATGCCGCCCGCTTCGGCCACGGCGATCCGGCACGGGTCCACGCCATCACGCACTTCGGTGCACCCGAGTGGGTGGTTGGCATCAGCGAGATCCAGCGCTACGAGGAATGTCCGCTGTACATCGTGTCGCCCGAGGAGCCGAACGCCCTCGTCGATGGCGTCCGTCTGCAGTTGCGGTCGAGCGATTGGCTGGTGGTCGCGAACGACTCGACGGACGACAGCGAGCGGTTCGAGCACCTGCTCGAAATCGCGATGCAGGGCCGTGTGGTGACCTTGCCTTTCTCCCGCTATCTGCGCGAGGGTCGAACCCGGTGATGCACTCAGCCGGCCCCGCCGCGCACCGAGGTCCTCGGGCCTTGCTCGGCGATCCGCGCAGCCAGGATGAACACCGCCCGCCGCCCTCAGCGGCTCTTGAGATACAGCAGCCGTCCGATGACGGCCGCGCTCAGGATGATCCAGCCAATGGGGTAGGGCAGGATCCCCGTGAAGAATGCGGTCAGGGTGGCGACCAGCAAGGCCCCAAGGATGAGCAGTGGGATGTCCATGCAACTGAGATCCGTGGCGCGCGGAGACGTTCCGCTCAGACCTGGCCCGGTCAGGCGACGGGATCCGCCCGGACTCATCGGCCCAGCCCCGTGAGAGGTCCGCATTCATGATTGAACCCCTGTTGCTGACCGCCGCAAGGATCTCGACCTTCGACCAGCAGTTGCTGCTGACCAACGCCAGTGGCTTTTTCTTCGCACGCGGGCAACGGCTGTTCCTGGTCACCAGCCGGCACGTGATGTTCGACGAGCCCAGCCAGCATTTTCCGAACCGGATCGAGATCGAACTGCACACCGACGCGGCCAATCTGGCACGGTCCACGGGGTTCTCGATTCCGCTGTACCGGCACGGCCAGAGTCTCTGGCGCCAGGCCTTGGACAAGGCGGGCGAGATCGACGTGGCGGTGATCGAACTGGAACGGGGCGTATTGCCCGCGACGACCCACTACTGCGCCTTCACGCCTGAGCATCTGCTGAACCCGTCGGACCAGGTGGAAGTCGGCACGTCGCTGCTGGTGGTCGGCTTTCCGCTAGGTTTCCACGATACGCTGCACCACATGCCCGTGGTCCGCCAGGCCGCGGTCGCGTCGTCGTTCGGACTGCGTTTCCAGGGCCAGGGCTATTTTCTCACCGACGCCCGCACCCACCGGGGGACCAGCGGAGCGCCCGTGGTGATGCGCGCACCCAGTCCGGGCCCCGCCCATGGCGCCCTGCCGTGGATGCTGCTGGGTGTGCATTCCTCCCGGATCGATGTGGGTACGCGCGACCTGGTGCTCGATGAAGCCCTCGGACTCAACTGCGCCTGGTATGCGGACATCCTCCTCACGTTGACGGAGTCGTGATGGCGCAGGCCGGCTTCGGCCGCAGGCTATACTTTACGAATAATGACAAACGAGGGGGGAGCCATGACGGAAAGAACAGCCCGGCGGGACGCGGTGCGGCAGGAGGCGCCGACGGTATCGGTCGATGATCTTCTGAACGAGCGTTCGGAGCTGCGCAAATCGCTCGCGGACCTGAAGCGCGCGACGCGCAGCGCGGTCGTGCGCCGTCGGGAAGAGCAGAGGCTCAAGCCCTACCAGGCGGAACTCATCCGGATGCAGAAGCACCTGGAAGCGACGCAGCAGCGGATGATCATTCTGTTCGAAGGGCGCGATGCAGCCGGCAAGGGAGGCACGATCCGGCGGGTCACGCGCTACATGAACGAGAAACACTACCGGGTGGTCGCGCTGGGCAAGCCGACCGAGCACCAGCGGACGCAGTGGTTCTTCCAGCGTTACGTGGAGCAGTTCCCGCGCGGCGGCGAGCAGGTGCTGTTCGACCGCAGCTGGTACAACCGGGCGATGGTCGAACCGGTGTTCGGTTTCTGCACACCCGAGGAATACGAGAACTTCATGCACGGCGTGGTCGGCTTCGAGAAGGATCTGGTCCGGCAGGGCACGATTCTGATCAAGCTGTATTTCAGCGTGACCAAGGACGAGCAGGCCCGGCGGTTCGAACGCCGCAAGACCGACCCCCTGCGCCAGTGGAAGCTGTCGGAGATCGACGTGCAGGCCCAGGACCGGTGGGACGACTTCACCCACCAGAAGTACGAGATGCTGCGCCAGACGCATACCTCCTGGGCGCCGTGGACGATCATCCGGTCGAACGACAAGGCCAAGGCCCGGCTCAATGCGATGAAGGTGATCCTGAACTCGGTGCCCTACGACCGCCTCGACCCGAATCTCGATTTCGTCCCCGATCTCAATGTCGTCGTCTCCGGCGCGCACGAGCTCGAGATCATGAATGCCCAGATGCTGCGTGAGGGGCGGTTCACGGCGTGACCTGCGGGGCCAGGACGGCTGCGATCGGCAGCCGGTCCACCCCTCGTGACATGGATCAATACCCGTCCGCATGGTCCGCTCATAGTATGGACCGGTCGGGTTGTCTTTCGCCGGCCCGTCGCCTTTGACTCGTTCCCCAAACGACAGGTGGGCTGATGGGCAATCTGAATGATCTGGCGGTTGGTGCGGCGCTGACAAAGCGCCGGGATGGCAGACTCTGGCCGGCACGGCTGGACTTTCTGCAAAGTGCTTCGGGGCTGTTTCTGGCCCTTTTTCTCTGGGTGCACCTGTTTGCCGAGGCCTCGATCCTGCTGGGCAAGGACGCGATGTATCGCGTGACGATGTTCTTCGAGGGCTACTACGTCTTCGGCACACCGTATCCGATCATCATCACCCTGTTCTCGCTGTTCATCCTGACCATTCTGGTGCTGCACGCGGTCCTCGCGGTGCGCAAGATCCCGATCACATACCGTCAGTACCGTGTGTACCGCGATCACCAGAAGCTGATGCACCACGAAGACACCAGCCTCTGGTGGATTCAGGTATACACCGGGTTCGCGCTGTTCTTTCTCGCGTCGGTGCACCTCTACACGATGATCTCGCAGCCCGGCAACATCGGGCCCTATGCCTCATCCGACCGCGTGGTCAGCGAGTGGATGTGGCCGCTGTACGTGCTTCTGCTGGTCACCGCGGTGCTTCACGCAGCCGTGGGCTCCTACCGCGTCGGGGTCAAGTGGGGCTGGCTGCCTGCACGTGATCCGGTGATCGGACGGCGCCGGCTGAAGTGGTTGATGCGCGGCTTCATCGTGTTCTTTCTCCTGCTCGGATTCGCGTCGCTCGGCACCTACATCAAGATCGGGATAGAACACCGCGACCAGTACGGAGAACGCTACGTGCCCACTTGGCTGCAGGAATCGCCACCACAGGCTGGACGCATGGAGGTCACGCCATGAAGGTCGTTTACACGGACGTGCTGGTGATCGGTGGCGGGCTCGCCGGGCTGCGTACGGCGGTCGGCGTGAAGCGGCGCGGGCTCGATGTCCTGATTCTGAGCCTCGTTCCCGCGAAGCGCTCGCACTCGGTCGCCGCTCAGGGCGGCATGCAGGCCAGCCTCGGCAACAACGCGATGGGGGCGGGTGACAACGAGGACGTGCATTTCGAGGACACGGTTCGCGGCAGCGACTGGGGCGCCGACCAGCAGGTGGTGCGCATGTTCGTGAATACCGCGCCCAAGGCGGTCCGCGAACTGGCGGCCTGGGGTGTGCCTTGGAGCCGGGTGGCGCGCGGCGACCGCGAGTCGGTGGTGAACGCGCAGAAGATCACCATCACGGAGACGGACGACGCCCATGGGTTGATTACCGCGCGTGACTTCGGCGGTACCAAGAAATGGCGCACCTGCTATACCTCGGACGGCACCGGCCACACCATGCTCTATGCGCTCGGCGACCAGACCATCGCGCACGGGATCCCGGTGCTGGAGAGGCAGGAGGCGCTGGCGCTGATTCACGATGGCGGGCGCTGCCACGGTGCGGTGGTGCGCGACCTGATCACGGGCGAACTCACCGCCTACCTGGCGAAGGCCACCACGATCGCGACCGGTGGCTATGGCCGCATTTACAAGGTCTCGACCAACGCGATCATCTGCGAAGGCACGGGGATCGCGCTCGCGCTGGAAACCGGGGTCGCGACGCTGGGCAACATGGAGGCCGTGCAGTTCCATCCGACCGCGATCATCACCGCGGGCATCCTGACCACCGAGGGCTGCCGGGGAGACGGCGGCGTGCTGCGCGATGTCGACGGCCACCGCTTCATGCCCGACTACGAGCCCGAGAAAAAGGAACTCGCGTCGCGCGACGTGGTGTCGCGGCGCATGACCGAGCACATGCGCAAGGGCAAGGGTGTTCCTTCGCGCTACGGCGACCACCTGTGGCTGGATATCACCGGGCTCGGCCGCGCGCACATCGAGAAGAACCTTCGCGAGGTGAAGGACATCTGCGAGTACTTCCTGGGTATCGACCCGGTGACCGACTGGATTCCGGTGCGACCGACACAGCATTACTCGATGGGTGGCATCCGGACCGATCACACGGGCCAGAGCCCGACCCTGAAGGGCCTGTTCTCCTGTGGCGAGGCCGCCTGCTGGGACCTGCACGGCTTCAATCGTCTCGGCGGCAATTCCGTGGCCGAGACCGTGGTCGCGGGGATGATCGTCGCGGAGTTCATCGCCGACTTCTGCGAGTCCGAAGCCGGGGAGGTCAGCGTGCGGTCGGACCTGGTGCGCAGCTTCGTCAAGCGTGAACAGCAGCGACTGGACGAGCTGCTCGGGCGCAGCGAGGGCGAGAGCGCCACCGAGCTGCGTGAACGGATGGAAAGCGTGATGATGGACAAGGTCGGCATTTTCCGAACCGGCGAGGAGCTGGAGGCGGCGGTAACCGAGCTCCGGGAGTTGCTGGTGCGCAGCCGCAACATCGCCGTCCGGACCCGGACGCGCGGTGCGAATCCCGAACTCGTCGCCGCGTACCGCGTTCAGAAGATGCTCAAGATCGCGTTGTGCGTGGCCCAGGGTGCGTTGCTGCGGACCGAGAGCCGGGGCGCACACTTCCGCGAAGACTTCCCGCAACGCAACGATCGTGACTGGCTGAAGCGTACCCTCGCGACCTGGCCGGACGAGGCCAGCGAGCTGCCGACGCTGGACTACGAGGATATCGACGTGAACGCAATGGAGTTGCCTCCCGGTTTTCGCGGCTACGGCGCACGCAATCACGTCGATCACCCCGATACCGAGAGTCGTGTGCAGGAGGTCGAGCAGATCGCGGGTGGGCTGAGTGAAGCGGACCGCTTCCGGCGCCAGGAGGCGCTGATGGAATACGAGTCCCTGCTGCCGGAGAAGTACCGGGGTCGCAACGAACGCCTGACGGAGAGGCTGCCATGAAGGGGAACGGGGAAGGGCATGGGGCCGACGCGGGCGCCGCGGCCCGCCGGCTGAAGATCAACATCCTGCGGTACAACCCGCAGGACCCGGAAAGCCGCCCGCATCTGCAGACCTTCGAAATCGACGAAGCCCCGAGCATGACGCTGTTCGTGGCGCTGAACGACATCCGCGATCATCAGGACCCGTCGCTGCAGTTCGACTTCGTGTGCCGGGCCGGGATCTGCGGCAGCTGCGCGATGCTGATTGACGGTCGTCCGGGACTGGCCTGCCGCACGCTGACCAGCAGCCTCGGCGAGCGGATCACGCTGGCGCCGTTGCCGTTTTTCGAGCTGATCGGCGACCTGTCGGTGAACACGGGCAAGTGGATGCGAGGCATGAGCGAGCGGCTCGAGGCCTGGATACACACGTCCTCCGAGGTGGATCTCAGACAGCTTGAGGAGCGCATGGAGCCGGAGCTGGCCGAGCAGATCTACGAGCTCGAGCGCTGTATCGAATGCGGCTGCTGCCTGGCCGCCTGCGGCACCGCTCGCATGCGAGAGGATTTCGTGGGTGCGGTGGGCCTGAACAAGATTGCCCGGTTGAGGCTGGACCCCCGCGATCAGCGCTCTGATGACGACTACTACGAACTGATCGGCGACGACAACGGGGTTTTCGGTTGCATGAGCCTGCTGGGTTGTCACGACGTCTGCCCGAAAGACCTGGACCTGCAGACCCAGATCGCCTTCATGCGGCGGAAGATGCTGCGGGTAGCCGTGTTTCCGTCACGCTGACGTCGCCGATCGGCGAGAGGGTTGCCCTGCTACAGGGCCGGGTGCCTCGCTGTAGGAGGCCAACCTCTGGCCGATGGGTTTGCACCAACGCCCGATCGCCGAGAGGGCTCGCCTCCCACGGGGCTGGGTGCCTCGCTGTAGGAGGCCAGCCCTCTGGCCGAAGGGTTTGCACCAACGCCCGATCGCCGAGAGGGCTCGCCTCCCACGGGGCTGGGTGCCTCGCTGTAGGAGGCCAGCCCTCTGGCCGATGGGTTTGCACCAACGCCCGATCGCCGAGAGGGCTCGCCGACTACGGGGCTGGGT
>SKQM01000111.1 GCA_007119005.1 Thioalkalivibrio sp. | reverse complement strand
GTGGAACATCTTCCTGTATACCGGGTTCCTCGCCATTGTCGCGGTCTACCTCTGGTTCATGATCGAGAAGCGCATGAACCGGTACACGAGGGTCGCTGGCTACACGGCCTTCATCTGGCGACTGGTGCTGACCACAGGTACCGGTTCGATCTTCGGCTTCCTGGTCGCACGCGAGGCCTACGACGCCGCGATTCTTGCCCCGCTGTTCATCGCCATGTCGTTCTCGCTGGGCATGGCCGTCTTCATTCTGGTGGTGATGGCCGCGGCCAGCGGCACCGAGCGCCCGCTGGGTGACCTGATCCTGCGCCGCATGAAGAACCTGCTCGGCATTTTCGTCGCCGGCGTGCTCTATTTCGTGCTCGTGTATCACCTGACCAACCTCTACGCCACGCGTCTGCACGGTGTCGAGGCCTTCCTGCTGCTGCACGGTGGAATCTACACCTTCCTGTTCTGGGTCGTGCAGATCGGTATCGGCAGCATCCTGCCGCTGGTGATGTTGTTCCACCCGGTATGGAGCCAGTCGCGGCGGGTGATAGCGGCGGCGGCCGGGCTGGTCATCGCCGGCGGCCTCGCCCAGCTCTACGTGATCGTGATCGCGGGCCAGGCCTACCCGGTGGACCTCTTCCCAGGCTACGACATGAGCAGCAGCTTCTTTGACGGCGTGGTCGCCCCGTACACGCCGTCGCTGGTCGAGCTGATGCTCGGCATAGGCGGCGCAGCCTTCGCCCTCCTGCTGCTGGCGATCGTGATCAAGTTCCTGCCGATCCTGCCCACCAGCCTTGCGGACGCGCAGGTCGACCCGCACGCCGCGCGCAGCACCGCGTCCACGCAATCCGCCGCCGCCGGGGCATGACCCCGACGCCTGCCGTCGCCGCGGCGGGATGAGCATGGGCCGCCTGCTCGTCTCCGCCGCGCACAAGTCCTCGGGCAAGACCACCGTCAGCACCGGCCTGTGCGCCGCGCTAAGGGCTCGGGGCCTCGGCGTTCAGCCGTTCAAGAAAGGACCCGACTACATCGACCCGTTGTGGCTGGGCCGCGCCGCCGGGCGCCCCTGCGTGAACCTCGACTTCAACACGATGTCCCGCGAGGAGATCCTCCAGGCCGTCGGCCCACGCATCGAGGGTGTCGACGTCACACTGATCGAGGGCAACAAGGGACTGTACGACGGGCTGGATCTCGACGGATCCAACAGCAACGCGGCCCTGGCCCGACTGTTGCAGACGCCGGTGGTGCTGGTGATCGACAGCCGGGGGATGACCCGCGGCGTCGCCCCGCTGCTTCTGGGGTACCAGGCCTTCGATCCGGAGATCCGCATCGCCGGGGTGATCCTGAATCGTGTCGGCGGGTCCCGGCACGGGAGCAAGCTGCGGGCGGTGATCGAGCACTACACCGACATTCCGGTGCTCGGGCTGGTATCGGAAAACCCCGATCTGCATATCCTCGAGCGTCATCTCGGACTCGTGCCCAGCAACGAGCACGCGGCGGCCGACGCCCAGATCCAGGCGCTCGCCGCGGCGGTCGGCGCGGAAGTCGATCTGCCCCGCCTTGCGACGATCGGCTCGGACGCCCCGCCCCTCGCCTTCAGCCGCCGCCCGGATGCAGGCCCTGCGGGTCCCGCGGTCCGTATCGCGGTCGCGCGGGACGCCGCTTTCGGGTTCTACTACCAGACCGACCTCGAGGCGCTGGAGGCGGCGGGCGCGGAGCTGCTGTTCTTCGATACCCTGCGCGACGCCCGTCTGCCCGAGGCTGACGGCCTGTTCATCGGCGGAGGCTTCCCGGAAACCCGGATGCAGGAACTGGAGGCCAACGCCTCCATGCGCGCCTCCGTCCGCGACGCGATCGAGTCCGGGTTGCCGGCCTACGCCGAGTGCGGCGGGCTGATGTACCTGGCACGCGGAATCACCTGGGGCGAACGGCGCTGTGCAATGTCCGGCGTGCTGCCCGGCGAGGTGGTGATGCATGCGCGCCCGCAGGGTCGCGGACTGGTCCGCCTGCAGGAGACCGGGGCCGGCCCCTGGCCGCTGACCGATGCTTCCGGGAACGGTCTGGAATTCGGTGCTCACGAGTTCCACTACTCGGCGCTGGAGCCGTTGGGCGGCCAACCCGTGTATGCCTACCGGGTGTTGCGCGGCCACGGCATCGACGGCGAACACGACGGCATCGTGCATCGCAACCTGCTCGCAAGCTACACCCACCTGCGCAGCACCGCGCAGAATCCCTGGGCGGCGCGGTTCGTGCAGTTCGTCCGCGCGATCGCCGCCCGCAGGGTCGAAGCCGCGCGAACAGCCGCAACCGAACGTCTTCACGTCTGACCAAGGAGCAAGGCATGATCACCATCACCCCCGCCGCGTCGAAGCAGATCCAGGCCTCGGCGAGCCAGAGCGGCATGGAAAAACCGGCGCTGCGTATTGCCGCGAAACGCATGCCGGCCGGCAACATCGACTACGGCATGGGCTTCGACGACCACGAACGGGACAACGACCTCGTGTTCAAGACCGGCGGCATCGAGGTGGTCATCGAGCCCGCCAGCGCGGACCTGCTGAAGAACGCGGTGCTGGATTACGTCGAGATGGAACCCGGCGAGCACCGCTTCATCTTCATGAACCCGAACGACCCCGACTACCGTCCGCCGGATGGGCTGAACGCCCCGCCTGAGAAACCCGCTTCCTGACCCCGGAGGGTCGTGCGGGGGACAGAGCTGCGGTGCCGCCTCGCGTGTCGAGAGCCTGCCCCCGCTTTTGATCAGGCCGCGGCGCCGGCCAGCACGCGGGTGGCACTCAGACGTCGGCCCACATCCGCATCAGGTTGGCCCGCACCCTGCCTGCCCGGTGCGTCACGTCAGCGTCCGGGTCGGCAACGCGCAACTGCTCCTCGATCTGCTGCAGTTCGAACAGGAGCCGGCGGCGTTCCGGCTCCCGGACCATGGATTCCGCCCAGGCGACTGCTACCATCCGCTCGCCGCGCTTGACCGGCTCCACCCGGTGCAGACTGGACGAGGGGTAGACCACCGCATCCCCGGCCTCGAGCTTCACGCGCTGCTCGCCGTACTCGGTCTCGATCACCAGTTCGCCACCTTCATAGCTGTGCGCGGGGTTCAGGAACACCGTCACCGACACATCCGAGCGGTAACGACCACCCTCGGGGCCCATCACCGGGTCGTCGACATGGCTGCCGTATTGCATCCCGGGCTGATAGCGTGCGAAGAACGCACCGGACAGCCGCCTCGGCAGCGCCGCAGCCTGGAACACCGGGTGCCGGTACAGGGGCAGCAGCACCAGCCGATTCAGCGCGGCGACCCGCTGGTCCGAGGGATCGACCTCCTCGTTGTCTTTCACCCGCCGGGCGTCCCCTCCGGCCGAGGCCCGACCGTCGACGAAGGGCGCGGACGCGAGCAGTTCCCGGACGCGCTGCAGGTCGTCCGGCCCCAGGACCCCACTCAGTGAGATCAGCAAGCGTTCTGTCTCGGCGGCTGCAGCACCGCCAGCCGCTCGTCCTGGACCGGCCACGCATCCGGGGACTCTTCGAGGAAGCGGCGAGCCACCGCCAGCCAGTGCTCGCGCGCGGACGCAATCGGGGCCTTCAGGACTTCGCGCGGAGCACCGTCCACCCAGGACTCGTAGGCCTCACGCAACTGGGGAAACAGCAGCGCGCGCATGCCGGTGAGATTCGCAAAATAGAAGTGGATCGGACCCGGAGCGCCGTCGGCCAGCAGCGCGGGCAGGGTCGTCAGGCAGTCCGCGAGGTGATCCCGCACGGCTCGCGCCACCAGCTCGTGGCGGGTGCCCGCCACCTCCAGCACCCGGTCCTTCCACGCCTGGCCGAGGATCCGGCCGGCCAGAACCTCCCCGACTTCGTGCCAGACCGCGGACTCGACCTCCGTGTCGGTCATCGCCTCCAGCGTCGCCTCATCGTCCGGAGCATAGCCGTAGGCGTCCAGAGCGCGCGCGAGCGCGTCGCCTGCGGGGGCCCCGCGGATCTGCCAGGCCTCGATCATCTCGAACAGCAGGCGGCGCAGGGATTCCCGGCGAACGAAGATCTCGTCTCCGCGCGACATCGCCGGCGGGCTGACCAGGTCGCGTGCCTTTTCCTCGCCGACCACGTAAACCCGGTACCCCTCGAAGTCCTCGCGCCGAAGCAGGCGCCCGAGGAAGAACAGCGGCCGGGCGCCGCGGCCCAAGCCCGCACCATAGACCAGCCCGTGCGCACCGAGGGTACGGTTCAGTCCCTCCTGGTCGAACGGGTCATGACGCCTTCCCTCCAGTGCCAGCGCCTCGGGCGACAAACCCTCCAGAGCTTCCCAGTCGCGCTCGCGTTCGCTGACCCAGTCACCGACCGCCTGCCGGTCCAACGCGGCCGAGAACGGCAGACCGCGTTCCCAGCGATAGAACTCGCGCATCTTCAGCAGGTAGGTACACAGGGAATAGTTGCCGGCGAACTGGGCGTCCGCGATGTCGCAGTTGCGTTGCACCGCAGCGCGCAGATCGCCCAGTTCCCCCGACAGGGACACTTCGTAGGTCGCGCTCACTTGAGTCACCGGGTGCTCTCCCCCTGGTTGCCAGCATTGACCGCCATTCTGGCCGATGCCCCCGGGCCTGGGAACCATTCCATGGGGCCAGTGCGTGTTCGCCTGACCGGTGCATGCATCCGGGGGCGTGGTACGGATTTCCGGCGTCGGGCGCACAACCGCGTAAAATCCTCTGCCATGTCCGATTCCCCCGCCCAAGCCGTCGCCTTCAGCGCCGAGATCCGCTGCATAACCTTCGATCTCGACGACACGCTCTGGCCGGTGATGCCGGCGATCCACCGCGCCGAGGCCCGGTTCTACGAATGGCTGCGCGTGAATGCGCCCGAGGTGTGTGCGCGGTATACGCCAGACGCGCTGGTGGCCGCCCGCGGTGCGTTCATCCGCTCGGCACCCGCATCGGAGCGGCACGACCTGACCCAGCTGCGCAAACGCTGGCTGCGGGGGATCGCCGAGGAAACCGGGGCCTGTCCCGAGCGCATCAGTTCCGAGGGCTTCGAGGTGTTCTGGATCGCCCGCAACGAGGTCGACCCGGATCCCGAGGCCGTCTCCGTGCTGGAGGTGCTGTCGCGCCACTTCCGGCTCGGCGCGATCAGCAACGGCAATGCCGATGTCTTTCGCACGCCGCTCGGACGCTTCTTCGACTTCGCGGTCCCCGCCGCCGAGGTGGGCGCGGCCAAACCCGACCCGACGATCTTCCGGGCCGCAGCGCAGCGCGCCGGCGTCCCGGTCGAAACCATGCTGCACATCGGCGATGACCCGCTCTGCGACGTGGTGGGAGCCCGCAACGCCGGGCTGCGCGCCGGGTGGTTCAACCCGCGCACCACTACCTGGCCACACACGGAACCGGGTCCCGAACTCACCTTTGGGCGCCTGGGCCAGATCCCGATCCGGCTCGGCCTGATCAGACCCGCACCGTTGCGCCCATGAGCGCCTCCAGGCGCTCCACGTCCTCCGGGGTATCCACGCCCGGGGGCACCCTCATGTCGACGATACCCACCTGAATCCAGGCACCGATCGCCAGGGCCCGCAGTTGCTCCAATTGCTCCAGCCGTTCGAGCGCTGCAGGAGACTCGGCGGTCAGCCGGCGCAGGAAACCCGCCCGGTAGGCGTACAGCCCGAGGTGCCGGCGGGCCAGCGACAGATCGGGCGCGTGCCCGAGCCGGCTTGCCTCCCGGTCCCAGGGAATCGGCGCCCGCGAGAAATAAAGCGCCCGGCCGGAGGCATCGGTCACGAGCTTCACCTGGTTGGGATCGTTCAGGTCCTCGGCCCGACGCAGCGGCACACCCAGTGTGGCCATGTCCGCCCCCGGGTGGCGCTCCAGCAGCCCCGCCAGCTCATCCAGCAGGCTTCCCGGCGTCAGCGGTTCGTCCCCCTGCAGGTTCACCACGCAGGTGTCGTCGGACCAACCCTCCTCCGCCGCAACCGCGGCAATCCGATCGGTTCCGGAGGGCAGATCGGCCGGCGTCCAGCGCGCCTCTGCGCCGGCCTGCCGCGCGGCGTCGAGCACCCGTTCGTCATCGCTGGCGACGATCACCCGCTGCGCCGCACTCTCCCGCGCCCGCGCGACCACGTGCGCGATCAAAGGCCGCCCGGCAATCGCGATCAGCGGCTTCCCCGGCAACCGGCTCGAAGCCATCCGCGCCGGAATCACCACCACGAAGCGGTTTTCATTCATTGGCAAATGGCTCCGGCTTCAGGATGTTTTGGCCACGGATGGACACGGATAAACACGGATGGGATAAGGGATCAACCCTGTCGTTGGCCGCGTCACCCCATTTATCATGATCTATCCGCGTTCATCCGTGTTCATCCGTGGCTGTTTCTTGCGTCCTTTCGTGGCTGTTGCTGGTGCGGGCGCGGCCCACATTGCGCTGAGGCATCGGAGTGGGGTTCCTGCGGTCGGGTGTCGGCAGCAGGGATGCTGCCGTCAAGCCTACAGGGATGTATTCACGGCGTCCCGACTGCGGGAACCACGCTCCGATGCCGGCCACCCCAGCGAATCACTTCCCCCGCCAGCGCTTCTTCTCTTCCTCGGAGAGCACGCGGGCTTCGTCTTCGAGCATCACCGGGATGTCGTCGCGGATCGGGTACGCGAGGCCGGCGGAGACCGAGATCAGCTCCTGGGCATCGCGATCGTAATGCAGCGGGCCCTTGGTGACCGGGCAGACGAGAATGTCGAGCAGGCGCTTGTCCATCGTATTGTTACCCCAGGTATTTGAGCCGTATGGAAGTCTCCAGGCGGTGCAGCAACGCCTGTTCGAAGGCGGCCTCGGGCTGTGCCGAAACCGGCCAGTACCAGTGGCGTTCGTCAGCGAAGTCCCGGCATTTTACGGCATCCTTCTCGGTCATCAGTACCGGGAGCCGGTCCTCGAAGCGGATGTGGCGTGGGCGAAAGCGGTGATGATCCGGAAAAGGATGCCGGATCACTTCGACACCCGCCTCTTCCAGCGCGTCGAAGAAGCGTTCCGGGTCCGCGATGCCGGCGATCGCGTGAGCCGGACGGCCCACCAGATCGCGGAAGGGGAGCGTCAGCACCGGTCGGTCCACGCGGCGCAGGACGTCTGACGCAACCAGGTCCATTCTGTACTCGTCGGGTTGCGGACTGCCGCCCGTGACCACGACGAAGTCGGCCCGCGCGGCCGCGGAGCGCGGCTCGCGCAACGGGCCGGCAGGCAGGCAGAGACCGTTGCCGAAACGCCGCCGCCCGTCGACCATCAGGATGCTGATGTCCCGGGGAAGCCGGTGGTGCTGGAGGCCGTCGTCGGAGATCACCACGTCCACGCCCTGTTCCTCAGCCAGCGCACGGGCCGCCCGCACGCGGTCGCGGTCCACCCAGACCGGGACCCCGGTGTGCCGGGCCAGCATGATTGGCTCGTCACCCACCACCGCCGGATCGGCCCCAGGGCCAACCAGCAGGCTCGCCGTCCCGTTGCGGCGGCCATACCCCCGGCTGACGATGCCGGGACGATAGCCCGCGTCAAGCAGCCGCGTCGCGAGCCAGGCCGTCATCGGTGTCTTGCCGCTGCCTCCTACGGTCAGGTTACCAACGACGATCACCGCCTTCACCGGCAGAAAGGTGTTGCGCTGCGACTCTTCCAGCCGGTTGCGCTTCCAGTTCGCGACCCCCGCGTAGATCAGCGACAGCGGGAACATGGTCGCGGCGAAGGGGCCGCGCCGGCTCCACTGGTGCCACAGCCACCGCTCTACCACATCCACACCCGGTCCATCAGCGTAGCGAGGTTCTCGTCGACCTGCCGCCGCTCCTCCCAGAAACGCCGGCGCGCTGCGTCGCCCCGGGTGCGGCGCAACGCGTCGTCACCGCGCAACTCCTGCCAACCGGCAACCACCTCGGCGGGCGTGCCCAGGATCGGCACCGGCAACCCGTCGGCGTCTGCCGGCGCGCCGAGGCTCACCGCAGTGCCCGCGGCCAGGGCCTGCCAGAGGACACCGCGCCCGGGTTGCGCAAGATGCACGCCGTGCGCCGCGCTCGCGGCGGCCGCGTACCAGCGCGGGTCGTCGATGTGCAGCAGGCTGCCTCCCGGCAGGCCCTGGCGATCCCAGATGCTGGTCTTCAGCATGGCCCCGGCGGGAGATTCGCCGGCGTCCAGGCTCACCATCAGGATGTCCTCGCCGGAGGCCGGCCAGGCCTGCCAGGCGGCGAGCCACGCAGGCCACTGTGCAGCGGAGCCGTGCCACCACCACAGACGCCTGGCCCCGGCGCCCGCGAGGCTGCGCAACACCACATCCGCCTGAGCCTCGGCAAAGCGGGCCTGTGGGTCCGCTGCAGGCATCAGTTCTGCGGCCTGACCGGATCTTTCCCAGACGTCACGTCTGGCCGCGGAGATCGGCCAGGCCGTTGCGACGGCTGTAGCCGCGCCGCCCCCGACCGCGGCAACCGGCGCCAGCGTCCTGCGCAGAAGATTGTCCGGCGGCGCCGATTCCGCGAGGATGATTCCGCAGGGCTGAAACCGCTTCAGCACCCGGGTCACCACCCGTGGGCGGTCGCAGGGTCCATAGCCGATGCCGACCTTGGACCAGGGTTGCAGCAGGCGGGGAAGCAGCACCGGATCGTCCTGTTCGAAGGTCAGCACGATCCGCACGTCGCGGCGCCGGTCGCGCACCGCGCCCAGCAGTTCCACCCCCAGGCGCAGCGAATCCGGGCCGGCTCCGGCCTTGATCCAGACTACGCGTCCACGTCCCTCCGGTGGTGTCAGGAAGCCGAGCCGCGCGCGCGCGCGATGGCCCTCGCCCGCCCGGTAATCGCGCAGCACCGCGCGCCATACGGGCCGGAATGCCGCACCGTACCCCGGATCCGCGTTCAACCGACCATTCCCAAGGTGCCGGCACCGCTGCAGCGAGGCCGGGCGGAGGGAAAACCGGTCGCGATTCCGGCTGGAACCACCCGGGCCGGGACCCGGGCGCTAGTCTGCATCGGGCGTGCGTCCCACGGTTGCGATCGATACGGCAGTGACGCCGAGCCGGCCGACCACATCCAGCGCCGTGACCACGGACTGGTGGGTGGCATTCGCGTCCGCCCGGATCAGCACCGGATCACCGGGCCGCTCGGCGAGCGCCTGTTCCACCGCGCGCTCCAGGGTTTCGGGGCGGCGGTTCACCAGCTCCCGGCCATCGACGTAATAGTGGCCCGTGGCGTCCACCAGGATGTCAACCCACAGGCGCTCCGTGACCACCGGCTCGCGGTCCGCGGACGGCAGCTGCAGCTGGATGTCGGCGTGCTGGTCGAAGGTGGTCGAGACCATGAAGAAGATCAGCAGCAGGAATACCACGTCGATCAGCGGCGTGAGGTTGAT